>JAABUD010000136.1 GCA_011389555.1 Desulfotignum sp.
AAAGGCTGCACCTGGGCCGGCAGATGGGGGCGCCCGGTGATGGGAACGATATAAAGAATATCCGGTTTATGGCTCTGGGTGATAAGCTGGCCGCCACTGCTCTGCTGTTTTTCCGTGTTCCCTGTCTCCTCTTCTTCCTTGGCATTAACAATTTCAGGGGTAACGGGTCTGTTGTCATCAGTCATATAACACCTCTGCTGTGCATTGGGGGTTTTTAATCAATAATGCTTATACTATAATGTTGATTTTGACCATGACAACCACAAAAACAAAATTCATATTTTGGATATATTCTTCTGAAACTGCTGTGCTGCGGCAATCTGGCTCTCCCCACCCCGGATGCCGGCCATATATACATGGTAACGGACAGCAAAAATGGGTAATTTAGCCCATGATCCAGGTGGCGGTCTGAAAAAACAGGATAGACACCCCAAGGGCCAGCAGGGTGTTGAACGCCATGGAAAACGCCCCCCACTTCCAAGATCCGGCTTCTTTGGCAATGCAGACCACGGCAACAAAACACGGAGAGTAAAAAATAGTGAACAGAATGAGGCTGAAGGCGGTGACGGGTCCCCATCCAGGGGAAGACTGCAGCCGCTCAGACAAGGATCCGGCATCTTCGGGGTCCACATCTCCCAGAGAATAGGCGGTTCCCAAGGTGGACACCACCACCTCTTTGGCGGCAAATCCTCCCACCAGGGCAATATTGGTCTGCCAGTCAAACCCGGCCAGACGGGTCACTGGCTCCAGGACCATTCCCATGCGGCCGGCAATGGAATGCCGCAGGGCTGCGGAGGCCCGGTTTACATTTTCTTCACCTGCTGTCTGTACCGCAGCCTGCCGGGTCCCTGCCTGCACAGGATCGCCCATTTGTGAGTTGTCCAGCCGGGGGAAGGTCATCATGGCCCACAGGATAATGGAAATCCCCAGAATCACCGTACCCGCTTTTTTGATATACTGCCAGGTGCGCTCCCAGGTATGAATAGCCAGGCCCTTGAAGGTGGGCAGCCGGTAGGGGGGCAGTTCCATGACAAAGGGGGTGGCCGGCCCCTGTATGAGCGTGGACCGAAGCAGCTTGGCCACCAGCAGGGCCCCGGCCCAGGAGATCAGGGTGATGATAAGCATGACCCTGGCCTGGTTCTCACTGAAAAATGCGGCCACCAGAAGGGCATACACCGGCAGCTTTGCTCCGCAGTTCATGAAAGGTACGGTGAGCAGGGTGGCCAGCCGTTCCTTGGGAGACTTGAGGGTCCGGGCTGCCATGACACCGGGAACGGCGCAGCCTCCGGCAATGCCGCCGGAGACGATAAAGGCCATGACCGATGCACCATGCAGGCCGAACAGCCGGAAAACCCGGTCCAGCATGAATGCCATTCGGGCCAGATACCCGGAATCTTCCAGAAAAGATATCCCCAAAAACATGAACATGATCAACGGCACAAATCCCAGAACTCCGCCCACCCCGTCAATGATGCCGGAAATCATAAGGGATTTGAGCAGCCCGTCTGAAAGCAGGCTGTCCACCCTGCCCCCCAGCCAGGCAAATAGGTTTTCACACCATGCCACGGGCACCGCACTGTAGGCAAAGGTGAACTGGTACAGTCCCATGAGCACCGCCACCATGAGCAGCGGCCCCAGGAACCGGTGGGTAAGAATCTTATCGATCTTATCAGACAATTCCAGCCGGTTCTGATCCCGGGACCAGGTCATCACCCCGTGTTTGAGAATGGATGCAATGAACCCGTAGCGCTGATCCGCGATCATGCCTTCCGGATGGGTATCCAGGGTGGTGTCCAGGTGGCGGGCCAGGTTCTGTGCGGCAGAGGTCAGCCAGGCATGGGTTTCCAGGTCTTGACCTTTTCCCATTTCCAGGATCTGCACATCATTTTCCAGGTATTTTAATGCCACCCATCGGGGGAGGTACCGTTCGGTCAGAAAATTTTCAGAACTGATCTTTTCCACCATCTCATCAAGGGTTTGATCAATATCCCGGCCATAGGATATCTTCAAGGATTTTGTCCGGATTTTGGCATGGTCTGCCACGGTTTTGAGCAGGTCATCCCGGCCTTTGCCGGTCCGGGCCACCATGGGTACCACCGGCACCCCCAGCAGGGCAGACAGTTTTTCTATATCAATGTCAATACCCCGTTTTTTTGCCACATCCATCATATTCAGGGCAATGCAGACGGGCGTACCCATTTCCATGAACTGAAGGGTCAGATACAGGTTGCGCTCCAGGTTGGATGCATCCACAATGTTGACAACCATGGCCGGCTGTTCCTTGACGATAAAATCTCTGGCCACCATTTCTTCCAACGAATATGCACTCAACGAATAGGTGCCTGGCAGATCCACCACATGAAATTCATCGGTACCTGATACGCATTGTCCCTGTTTTTTTTCCACGGTTACCCCGGGATAATTGCCTACGTGCTGTCTGGCACCGGTGAGGACATTGAACAAAGTTGTTTTACCGGAATTGGGGTTGCCGGCCAAAGCGATGGAAATACCCATTTTACCTCACCTCCACAAGAATATGGTCTGCTTCATTGTTACGCAGGGTCAGGGTGAATCCCATGATCCGCAACGACACCGGATCATACAGCGGGGCTTTGCCCTGGATTCGGATCTCTTTGCCCGGAACCAGACCCATGTCCCGAAGCCTTGTGCCCAGTTCGCCCCTGGCCTTGATACCGGTAATAATACCGGCCTGATCCACCTGCATCTGTCTCAATGGAATATATGGCATTGGTTTTCTCCTTTGTGTAAATGCATATGCACTGGTACAGGTTTTTGGTTTTGGTTTCAAAGTTTAATACAGCTAACTTTTGATTTAGTCAATAACATTTTTAAAAACTATATAAAAATATTTGTTTGACTTACTATATCAAGAGGATATAAAAAGGAAAGGAAAAACAAAAAGGAGGAAACCCCATGGAAAAAACCATTCCCCTTTCCGAAAGCCTGGAAGATTATCTGGAAACCATACTGGACCTGCAGACCAGAAAAACAGTGGCCCGGTCCAAGGATATTGCGGCAAAACTCAATATCAAAAGAGGCTCTGTCACCGGAATGCTCAAAAAACTGGCTTCCCAGAACCTGATCAATTACGAGCCTTACGGGTACGTGACCCTGACCCCGGAAGGAGAAAAAATTGCCAAAAAAATTGCATACCGCCATACTGTGCTCAAGGACTTTTTATTCAGGATACTGGAGGTGGATGAGCAGCAGGCAGATGAAACCGCCTGCCGCATGGAACATGCCATGGACACCCGCACCTTTAAAAAATTCGTGGCCTTTATTGCCACCCTTGATGCCTGCCCCCACCGGAAGCAGGACCGGGAATGACGGACATGCATGAAAAAGAGATGGATGTGTGCTCAGAAAAATGCATTGATGCTGCAAAGGTAAGTGCCACCCTGCTCTCTTTGCCTGCTTCGGAAGATATCATGGGGATGTCTGCCAT
>JAABUD010000137.1 GCA_011389555.1 Desulfotignum sp.
GGATATCTCCATCGGGTCCATGACCCCCACCAAGGAAAGGAAAAAAGCACTGCTGTTCACCCTGCCCTATTACAGCTCTCCTGCCCAGTTTGCCGTGCATGAGGACAACACTTCCATAAAGACCCTGGCAGATCTGGCCGGCAAAAAAATCGGTGTTGCCAGCGAAACCACCAATGAAAGATATCTGCAAAAAGATCTGTCCATCGAAGATGTGGAGATTGTGTTTCAGGACTGGGAAGCCGACCTGGTGACCTATCCCACCGATGCCAACCACATCGAAGACCTGACCCTTGGCGACGGCGCGCGGCTGGATGCCGTGTTCACCTCCCGGCAGACCCTTGCCGAAGCCATCAGTTCCGGATGCAAAAACGGCTGCCCCATCAAAATGCTGGGAGAGCCCCCCTATTACGAACCGTTGAGTTTTGCCCTGGACAAAAGCCGGACCAACAGCCAGACCCTGGTGGACAAGCTCAATGAAATCATTCTGTCCATGAATGCCGACGGCACCCTGGTGGCCCTGTCTGAAAAGTTCTACCACACCAACCTGATTCCAAAGCTCTGATAACCAGGCACACAAGCAGTTTCTTTCCAGGCTATATCATGGTATCCGGCTGAAACTGCTTGTGTTTATTTTTGTTTCTTTTTATCACAGACAAGGAAACCAAAAATGAAGGCCGATACAAATATTTCTGAAGGAAGCGGTATTCCTGCAGAGGCCAGAAAAACCCTTACACAGATTGAAACAGACAGATCCGCCTACAAACGAAAACTGATCATATCCTTTATCGTTCTTGCCATCGCCATGATAATGGTGCTCATCGCTCTGAAACTGGATTTCCAGTTCATGAAAAACCAGCTGCCCTTTATCTTTGCCGGCATGGGGTACACCCTTTTGGTCTCATTCATGGCCATCTCCCTGGCCTGTTTTCTGGCCGTTGTCGGTGCCCTGGGGCGGTTGTCCAAAAACCCGGTGTTCAACAGCATTGCCTCCTCTTATGTGTCCCTTATCCGGGGAACACCGCTTTTGGTCCAGGTGTACATGTGGTACCTGGCCCTGCCCCAGATCGGAAAGGCCTTAGAAGGGTACGGGTTCACCGGTATCCAGGCATTCTTTACCCTGCCGGCTTTGACCGCCGGCATTCTGGCTTTAGGGGTATGTTACGGGGCCTACATGACCGAAACGGTCCGGGCCGGCATTCAATCCATTGATCCGGGCCAGACCGAAGCGGCCAACGCCCTGGGCATGACACGGTCCCAGACCATGAAACGCATCATTTTTCCCCAGGCATTGCGGGTGATCATCCCGCCGGTTTCCAATGAGTTCATTGCCATGATAAAAGACTCGTCCCTTGTGTCCCTCATGGGCGTCTGGGAACTGAGCTACCGGGCCATTAAAATGGGCAGGCGGCATTTTCAATCCCTGGAAATGCTCATCACCGTGGCCCTGATTTACTGGATGATGTGCATCCTGCTCCAGTATTTCCAGGAAAAACTTGAAACCCATATGGCCCGGGGCGACAGGAGTATCAGATGATGGAAACCAATTCTCCCATGGTGAAAATCACCAATATCCACAAGGTGTTTCCTCAGGACGTGCATGTGCTGTGCGGCATTGACCTGGAGGTGAAAAAAGGGGAAACCGTTGCCATCTTAGGGGCATCCGGTTCCGGGAAAAGCACGCTGCTGCGGTGCATCAATTTTCTGGAAGAACCCACTGCCGGTACGGTGGAGGTGGATGGTATCACGATTGAGGCCGGGGAAAACGACAAACTGAGAAACGGCCGCATCAGGGATATACGCAAGCGAACCGGCATGTGCTTTCAGGCATTCAACCTGTTTCCCCATATGACAGTTCTGGAAAACATCATTGAAGGCCCGGTCACTGTTTTGCGCCAGAAAAAGGAGGCTGCCACAGCCTATGCCGAACAGCTGCTGCAGTGGATCGGGCTTTCGGAAAAAAGCGATGAACACCCTTCTCGCCTGTCCGGAGGCCAGCAGCAGCGGGTGGCCATTGCCAGGAGCCTGGCCATGAAACCCAAGGTGATGCTGTTTGACGAGCCCACTTCTGCTCTGGATCCTGAGCTGGTGGGAGAGGTGGTGGAGGTCATGGAAAGACTGGCAAAGGAAGGGATGACCATTGTTGCCGTTACCCATGAGCTGCATTTTGCCCGGGATGTGGCAGACCGGATTCTGATCATGGACAACGGCAACTGGGTGGAGCAGGGACCGCCGGAAAAGATTTTCAACAATCCGGAACAGGAGCGCACCCGGCAGTTTCTGGCCCATATTCTGTAATAGGGAGGAAGGAATGGCCCTCAGTTTGGAAGACCAGGCCTACGATAAAATCAAGATTGCCATCAGCAAAGGGTATATCCAGAAGGGAAGCAAACTTAAAGAGGTTTCTCTGGCAAACAGTCTGGGCATGAGCCGGGCCACGGTAAAGGGTGCCATCAAACGGCTGGTGTTTGAAGGGCTGGCTGATTTTTCCCCCAACAAAGGGGCTTCGGTTGTGAACCCTTCCCTTGAAGAGATCAAGGCTTGTTTTCAGGTGCGGGCCCGGCTGGAAAAGATGGCGGTCTCTCTGGCGGTGCACCACCTTGATCCCGGGGATTTTTATACCCTTCACCACCTGATCGAAAAGGAAAAAAAGGTGTTCAATGCCCGGGAGCTTGACCGGTACTATGAGATCAATGATGCCATCCACCTGTTGATCGCAAAAAAGGCGGCCAACCCGGTTCTGGTCCACTACATCAAGGAGCTGATCCAGAAAACCACCATTTACCTGATTTTGTTCGACCCGTTTTATCAACTGCTGGCGGCCAGCAACACCTCTCCGGATGAGCATGGAATAATTATCGCCTGTCTGGAACAAAAAAACAGTGCCGGCGCGGAACAGGCCATGGAACAGCATCTGACAAATACGGTGAGCGGCATTGATGTGAACCGGATAACCCCTGATGATTATTTAACTGTCTGAACCGGTGCGAAACACCCCTTGTGAAATCTGATGCAAAGGAACATACCATATGTTTGATCTGAAACCCAGAACCCGGGTCATGACCAGAGAACAGATTGAAAAAATCCACCATGATGCGCTCTTAATTCTTCGCCAGACCGGTGTGAAGGTGGATGATCCCGGGGCACGGCAGGTGTTTGAAAACGCCCTGGGGAAATCCGCACATGCCCCTGTGTTCCATATACCGGAAGACCTTGTCCAAAGGGCAATCGACACTGCCCCGTCATGCATCCCCATATTTGACCGCATGGGCAGGCCCTGCTTTGTTCTGAACGGCGGTGGAGAACAGAATACAGTGTTCGGCATCGGTGTTACCAATCTGCAGTATCACGACCCGTTTACAGACAAAATCCAGCCGTTTCTGCGGCGCCACATGGGCCTTGCCGCTGGCCTGGGCCATACCTTGAAAAATTTTGATTTTATTTCAACCCC
>JAABUD010000138.1 GCA_011389555.1 Desulfotignum sp.
CATGGACTTTTGCCTCGGGATTGGCCGCCTTGATGCCCAGAGCATAAGCGTCGATGTGACGGATCAGCTCAGGGATGGGAAAGGCTGCCACATAGCCGATCTTGTTGGTTTTGGTCAGAGCGCCTGCCATGATGCCGTTCAGGTAGTACATCTGGTACAGGTCACCAAAATAGGTGCCCACATTATCCGAGCGCTTGAACCCGGAACAGTGCATGAACAGCTTGTCTGGATAACGTTTGCCGGCCTTGATGGTAGGGTCCATAAATCCGAAGCTGGTGGTAAACACCACATCACATTTCTGCTGCTGGATCAAACGGTCGATGATCCGGTCACTGTCGGATTCCGCCACCGATTCCACATACACGGTCTCCAGCCAGTCAAATGTTTCTTCTGCCTGTTTTCTGCCCAGGTCATGGGCATGGGACCAGCCGTAATCTCCCACAGGGCCCACATAAATAAATCCGGCCTTGATTTTCTTGTCTTCCGCGCCAAAGGCACCCGCTGAAAATCCCAGTAAAACAAGGGAAAATATCAGCATAAACAGGGTCCATTTTTTCATCCCGACTTACTCCTTTTTTAGGTTAGGGGGTTAAAATATCAGGGAATAATACGATATTTGAGGGATTTTAGTCAACCTTTAAAAAAACAGGGTGGGGGCAATCCATTATCCGGTTTTATGCGGCGTCCAGTTTCCGCCATTCAAAGGCGGCAATGTTCTTTTCTTCACTGGAGAACGCCACGCCGATCAGATAGACGGGACAGTCAGTACCGTCCGGGGCACGGGATGCAAACTGGTCGGCATATCCTTTTTTCAGGATCTGCTCCAGGGCGTTGCCGGAACCGGTCAGTTCCACCACCTTGAACTCAATGAGGTAAATCCGGCCGGCAAAGCGCAGCACAAGGTCGATCCGTCCCTTGTTGGTGGAAACCTCGGGCGTGACATCCAGGCCCAGGGAGGCGAAGTAACAGTAAACAATGGAGGCGTAATAGCCTTCGTATCCGGCCAGCTGGTTTTTCCGGTACCAGTCGTGGGGTATGGACGCGAAAAACCGGTGAAAGATATCTTTCAGACTGTCCAGGTCATTGGCAGTCAGTGCGTCCAGCACAGCGGACTGGTTGCGGGTTTTGGCCAGTCTGTCCCGGCCCAGCTGATTGAGAATCGCGTTGCACAGGCTGGACTTCACTTCCAGGTTGGGATAGGAAAGCCCGTAGCGCCTGAAACTGCCGATCTGCTCAAACCGGGTCAGGGTCAGGTACCCGGTCTGGAACAGGAGGGTTTCCACAGCGATGTTTTCCACATCAAAGCTGCCCACGATCTCCTCTCCGGCCGTCAGGTTTTCCATATCCGCTATCTGGTATTTCCCCTGCTGCAGCAGCTTGATCAGAAAGCTCGGAGTGCCTGTTTCGAACCAGTAGCTGGAAAACTCGCCGCTTTTGAGATAGAGCAGGATGTCAAAGGGATTGTACACTTTTTCGCCCAGCCAGTTGTAACCGTTGTACCATTGTTGGATCTGCGGCATATCCATGCCGGCAAGACGGTCCGCAAACACCATTTCCAGCTCCGCCTGGGTATATCCGCATATGGCTGAATATTCATTGTTCAGGGTGATGTCTTCCAGGTTGTTCAAGCCGCTGAACAAGGAGACTTTGCTGAATTTGGAAACCCCGGTGATGAGGACGAATTCAATATAGAGGTCGCTGTCCTTGATCACCGAATAGTAGTTTTTCAGTTCATCCCGGATCTGTGCCGCCAGAGCCGGTTTTTCGATGTTGTCCAGAATCGGTTTGTCATACTCGTCCACGAGAATGACCACTTTTTGACTGTATTTGGCTGACAGCTCCGAGATCAGTTCGGCAAATTGACCGTTCAGGCTTGTTTTATGGTTGTCAATGCCGTGTTCCCTGCGCAAATCGCCCAGCATTTCCGAAAAATGGGTCTGCAGCTCCTCCACCGACCTCACCACACCCGACCCGAAACTGATGTGGATCACCGGGTGTGTTTTTTCCCAGTCCCAGTTTTTTTCCAGAAAAAGGCCGGAAAAAAGCGCCTGCTTACCCTGAAACGCCGCCTTGATGGTACTCAACAACAAACTTTTGCCGAACCGGCGGGGTCGGGAGAGAAAATAGTAATCCCCCCGGGAGGCAAGTGTCTGAACGTACCGGGTCTTGTCCACATAATAACAGTTACCATCAATGATTTTCTCAAAGGTCTGTATGCCGATGGGCAGCTTTTTTTGTCGGTGCATGACCCAATCCCTTCCGTTATATGAAAACTTCCCGTCCGATCTACAGACAACCTAATACATCACAGATATTAAAGCAAGTTTGTTCACATTCCCCATCCCGCCCTTGGCGCCCCAAAAGTGGTCCTGGTCATCGATGCATATCATCCACTGGTCAATTTCCCGGGCAGATGTTGGGGCTTTTGCAAACCTGCCGGCAATTATCGGCTTCAATCATCTTGTGCCGGGTGATCCAGATAGGCATCAATAAAGGATTTGATAGCCGGCCCATACCCTTTGGTTTTACAGGCACCGCTGTGGCCGGCATCTTTGGCAATATAGCAGGCAACAAAGGCATGGGCAAAACTGTGTTTCAGTTTCCGGGCAAATGATATTGGGAATCGCCGGTCTTTTTCTCCGTGAATGATCATGACCGGCATGGTGATCTGCCGTGCTATCCGGGCCGGGCTGTAGGTGTTGGTTGCCCCTCTGTAAAAAATGTCCATCCACAAAACAATCATGGGGCCGAACAGTTTGCCGAAAGCCGGATGGACCCACCGGTACAAGCTCAGCAAGGCCTCACGGGTATGGGCATAGGATGCTTCCAGAAACAAAAGCCGCACCATGGACGGGTGTCTGGCCGCGGCAATGATGGCCCCGGCAGATCCGGCGGAATGGCCATACAAAAGCACCGGTTCACCCACCCAAAGGATGACCGATGCAATATCTTCGGCAAACCGCACCGCGTTCACGCACTGTTTGGGGCTGGAATTGCCATGGTCCCGGGCGCTGTGCATCACGGTGGCAAATCCCCATTCAGCAAAGAACCGGGCCCGTTTTACCATCCGGTCCCGGTTTCGGCCCCATCCATGGGCAAACACCACAATGCCCCGGGACCGGCCTGTGGGATCGATGCGCCATACCTCCAAATATCCGCCGTCAATGGCAGGGATCATTGTATCGGTCACGGTTCCCCACCGGGGCGGATCCGATACCGGGTTCCGGGGGATCTGCTGCACCAGCCAGGCCAGAAACAGGGAAACCACCAGATAGATAAGCGCCATGCCTGTCATGACATAGACCAGGTTCATCACATAGGTCAGCAGGGTGGCATCCGGCACATCCATCAGGCATTTCCTTTCATTGAGTTTGACAGCAACCCGGGCATTATGCCAGACATCTGATGGAATATCCAGCCCCTTTGCCCGGATATCCGGGGCCAACG
>JAABUD010000139.1 GCA_011389555.1 Desulfotignum sp.
ATAAGGCAGATCCTCATACAAACCGATTCGACTCTCACCAAGCAATAAAAATGAGTTTGTATACTTGAGCAAGCATAGAATTATAGCTTGTATTTCTAACTGTATATTATGTCAAAATGGAAGGAGTGCAGAAATGTTTATCACCTTTATATCTGGCCTCTTTCCATTTTTGACTATTACCTGTTCCACCCCGGTTGACTTGTAGGCGCTCCATCTGTGTACCCCGTCCAGATGGCGGTAGAAACCGGGTTTGTCAGGAAAGGGCTCCACCTCGATGGGATCAAAGGCAATCCCATCCCGGATGTTTTCGGCAAATATGGCCACGCGCCTGTGATCGACTGCTTTTCTGGGATAAATCGACTCATCCAGAATGATGGAAGAAAGAGGAATTTGTGTCGATGCCAGGGCCATGACCGGTTATATCAACCTTTTATTTTTATTGGACCTTTTTAACAAGTTGTTTCGCTGATTTGATTCCTTATCAGATGTTTTTTGTCAGGTAAAGCAATTTTATAAATATCTTTTGGAACCTTATATGAATAAACAATAGTTCCTTGAGTTTTTACGCTGGTATATGAGAAACAACCTTGACTTTCTACGTTATAATGTTACCATCAGTCCCTGATTTTGATAATGGCAAGGAGGCTGCGTTTATGAAACGGCTGGCTGAAAAACAGATTCTCGAGTGGAAAGATGCGTCAAGGCGCAAACCCCTGATCATTCGGGGGGCGCGTCAGGTTGGCAAGACCTGGCTGGTTGAAAACGTTCTCGCCAGACAGTTTGACAGCTTTGTCAAAATCGACCTTGAAAAAAGGCGTGATATCCATACCCACTTTGAGGACAATCTTGATCCTGAAACGATTCTGGTCTATCTGGAATTGGAAGCCGGCAGAATCATTCCCGGCAAAACACTGCTGTTCTTTGATGAGATTCAGGCCTGCCCGCGGGCCCTCATGGCCCTGCGGTATTTTTACGAGCAGATGCCTGAACTGCATGTTGTCGCTGCCGGGTCACTGCTGGAGTTTGCATTCGGCGACATATCCATTCCCGTCGGACGGGTGCAGTATCTGAACATGCATCCCATGACATTTTATGAATATCTCATTGCTGTGGGCAAAGAACCGATGGCGGAGTTTATACACAAATCTCCGTCTGGGGTGGATCCAAAAATTCAGAAAAAGATCCTGAATGAATTGAAAACCTACTTTTTTGTCGGTGGTATGCCTGAATGTATCAAGACTTACCGTGATGCCGGCTCGATGATCGAAGCATTTGCTGTTCAATCGGAAATTCTTGATTCATATCGCGATGATTTTTCCAAATATACGCCGAAAATCGATATCACCTGCCTGGATGCGGTTTTTCTGAATGTCGCCCAAAATATCGGCCGGCAGTTGAAATATACCCGCCTCAATGCGGGACATTCCGGGCAGATGAATCATAAAGCGTTTGATCTGTTGAAAAAGGCAAGGCTCATTCACAAAATTCCGGCCTGCGATCCCACGGGACTGCCGTTGGGAGCCACGGCCAATCAGAAAAAATTCAAAGCCGTCATGCTGGATATCGGGTTGTTACAGCGCATCTGTCAGGTTCCCGTGGAATTGGAATTAAAACAGGAAAACCTTTTGGCCATGTATCGCGGGATCCTCGCAGAACAGTATGTGGCCCAGGAAATGCTGGCGAATAAGGATGGTTCCGGACTTTATTACTGGGCAAGGGATGCCCGGAGCAGCAGTGCCGAAGTGGACTATCTGGCGGTACGTCAGGGAGCGATTTATCCCGTAGAAGTAAAATCCGGCGCAGGCGGAAGTTTGAAAAGCCTTCATCTGATGCTCGAAAAATACACCCATTGCCCGGAGGGAATTGTGCTTTACAGCGGGACCTGCAAAAAGCTGCCGGAGCAGAAACTGACATTCATGCCTTTGTATTGTGCGGCCGGGTTGGAATCTAAAATAGTATCTTGAATTCACACAAATTTATGTGTAATATCATGTGTGAAGTTAAAGGGGGTGATCGTTATGGCGACGAACTTACAAATCGATGACGAACTTATTCAAAAGGCAATCAGGGTCGGAGGCCATAAAACAAAAAAGGCCGCTGTCTCAAAAGCGTTAATTGAATATATACAAAATTTAGAGCAGGAAAAAATCCTTTCGATGTTCGGGACTGTGGAATACGATCCGGAATATGATTACAAAGAGCAGAGACGTCATTCTTGAAGGTCATAGTCGATACCAGTGTATGGTCCCTTGCATTAAGGCGTGACAAGCCGGAATCTAATAACACAGTCCATGAATTACGGCGCATGATTCAGGATCATTGCGTACAGATGGTTGGGGCCATACGGCAGGAGATCCTGTCTGGTATTCGCAGTGAAGCTCAGTTCAACAAACTGCAAAAACATCTTGAAAGCTTTCCCGATCTCCCAGTCCTCACCGAAGATTATTTGTTTTCAAAGCATATAAAAATTATTCTGCACAAAGCAGCATAATTCCAACCATACTCTTCCAACAGAGCACAAAAAAGCCATCCCCGCTGAAGAGCCATTTACATTAGAATAATGCGTTTACTGCTTGATCTCATTCAGGACAAAGTCAACGGCCCGGGGGATCTGCAAGATAATATCCGTAATCCGGGTGGCCGGGGTCGGGGCTGCGTACTGACCTGCCACCCGGTTCGCTCTGGCTGCGGTGAATGCGGCTTCGGGGATATCCATTCCCGTGCTGATCAGGGCGGAGACGATTCCGGTCAGGGTGTCGCCCGTGCCGCCGATGGCTTCCATGGCCTCGTGGGACGGGCCTTCCACCCGGAACAGTTCTCCCTGCCGGTTCATGACATAATCCACGGCCCCTTTTATCAGCAGATATCGGGCCGCATTGTCATGGGCATAGGCCCGGTCCACCAGTTCAGAAACGGGGTTGTCCGTGTGCAGGATAAACCCCCGGGTGTAAAACGGGTGGGGTGCGGTTTCATCGGCCAGAAATGCCAGTTCTCCGGCATCCGGGGTGAACAGGTCATAAGACGGGGCCGCCCCGCTCATCTTGGCGGCATACATGAACCCGGCATCGGCGATGAGGGTGGGGGTGGTTTCCAGGTCCTGGAGCCGGAACAGGACCCGGTTGTGCCAGTCCGTGTCCGGCTGGAGATAATGAAATGCCAGGGTGTGGATGTCCGACAGGGAAGGGGTGTTGACCAGGTATTCATACAATTGCCTGCTGCCGCGCCCAAGTCCGGTGTCCCCTGCCAGAAATCCGGTGACATGGTCTTGACCGAACACCGTCAGGGTCTGGATGGCCGCACCCAAAAGGGCCGGGGTGCCCCGGTTCACGGGGATGGTTCTGCCGTTCATATGAAGATGGTCTGTTTCCAGCGCCACCCGGCCCTCAGCCAGGCCGAAGTCGTTATCCGGTACGGTTCCTGCTATGGCAAGCATTGGTGTTTCAT
>JAABUD010000140.1 GCA_011389555.1 Desulfotignum sp.
TGTAAAAGACCTGGAAGCGGTGGTGGACAAAAAAGCGCTGCTGTATGACAAGGCAGGAGAAGAGCATTTCAACCTGATCTCCGCATTTATCAAAAGCATGCGGGGCAGCGACCCGGATGCGGCCATCTACTGGCTGGCCCGCATGCTCACCGCAGGGGACGACCCGTATTACCTGATCCGCCGCATGGTCAGGTTTGCCACAGAAGATGTGGGCATGGCCGACCCCGGGGCCCTGACCATGGCCCTGAACGCCGGGGAATCCTTCCGTCTGCTCGGACGGCCGGAAGGGGACGGGTCCCTTTTCCAGGCAGCGGTGTACCTTGCCACCGCCCCCAAAAGCAATGCGGTGTATGCAGCCCAGAAAAAAGTGAACGACCTGGTGCACACGAGCGGGTACCAGCCGGTGCCCCTGCATATCCGCAATCCTGCCACAAAGCTGATGAAAGAGATGGGATACGGCAAAGGATACCAGTATGCCCATGACCATCCCGGCGGGTATGCCCCCCAGTCCTATCTCCCGGATTCCCTGGATGGACAGCGCCTGTATTTCCCCACGGACAGGGGGTATGAAAAGATCGTCAAGCAGCGCCTGGAAGCCTGGCTGACACTGCGGGACAACAGCCAAAAAGCTAACAGCTAACAGCTAACAGCTAACCGCTAAAAGCTAACCGCTAACCGCTAACAGCTAAAAGCTACCCCCCCAGTTCGGTATTTTTCAAAAATATCCCAGTGTGATGCCTTGTGCAGCATTGTATTTCAGGCGTATGGTTTGGCCCACCATGTTATACCCGGTCATGGCTGCAAACAGATCCGGGTCATCCGGGGTGTTTGCCACAAAGCGCCGCTCCTGGCTGGTGCGGCCGTAGATCACCCCGTAGGCCGGGGTGTGATCCGGATGGTACACCACAGTATAGGTCTCAACAACGCCTTTTCCTGCAGGTGTTTCGTCAACAGGCATCGGCTCGGGACCTGCCAGGCTGTCTTTGGTGTCTGCCATGTCCATGGCGGCCAGGCTCTTTTCGGGCCGCATGCAGCTGTAAATACCTGCCGCATGTTTGTGCATGAACCATCCCAGAGCGGTCACAAGGCCGGTGCGGTATTTTTGGGTGGCAATGTGGTCTGCCAGGGTGGCCACGGCATGCAGGTTGTAATTGTTGCCGGGTCCGCCGAAAAACCCCAAACCGCCTGTGATGGTCAAAGGCCGGGGATCGGTGTCTGCAAGGTTTGCCATTTTTCTGGCAATGGACACGGCACAGGGAAAACACGAATAAAAATCAAAGCAGTCCATCTGGTCCAGGGCCAAGCCTGATCTGTCCAGGGCCTTGTCCACAGCCGCCTTCATGGGCGGGCTGGCAGTGAAATCACTTTTTTCAACCAGGAACCGCTGGCGGTCCCGGGCATACCCGCCCCCCATGAAATACACCGGTCGCAGGTCTTTTTGCCGGCAGGCTTCTGCTGTCTTTTCCGACATGAGAATCACGGCAGCTGCCTGGTCCACCGTGATAAAGGCATTCATGAATTTGGTGTAGGGAAATGCAATAGGCCGGTTGTCGGGTGCCGGGGTGATGATCTCTTCAGCGGTTCTCACGGTTTTTGTCCATGCGTGGGGGTGGCCGGCCGCCACCCGGCTGAATCTGGACCACATCTTACCGGTGTTTGCAAGATGGGTTTTCAGATCCAGGCCGGATGCATGCCACAGGGCGGTTTCAAACAGGGGGAACCCCTGCATGGGATGCTGGATGCCGTGGCGGTTTTCCAGTGATGTGGACCCAATGGCATCATCTCCTGCATAATTATCCGGTATCCCCTGGAGCAGGGCACTTTCAGGCCGTCTGCCTGTATGACTGCGCCGGACATAGGCTTCCGCCCCCACCACCAGCACCATGTCCAGATCGTTTCTGGCGATCATACCAGCCGCCTGGTTGATCAGGGTCTGGGGGGAGTTGCCCCCGATTTTCGAGATATGGGAAAACCCCGGACTTGCCCCCAGGTGCCCGGCCACCCGGCCCGGGGCATCCGGGTAGTGAGCGCTCAGGGGCCTGACCACCATGATGCCGTCCAGCCGGGAGAGCACAGAGGGATCTGCAAGTTTCTGTCCGGCTGTCCTGGCTGCCCGGACCATGAGGCCCATGGCATCTTCGGGATGTTCTGCCTGTTTGGGCTGGGTGACCTGGCCCCAGCCTGCCACCACAACGTGTGTAGTCATGTAAACTGTCCTTGAAAGTAAAAGCGTATCTGCATAAATTGCAACAGTCTTACGCAAATAGAGCAGTTTGTCAATTGCCGCCTGTCTGCATAATTTCTTGTTTTTTGTGTGACTGTCTGGTATGGACCTTGGGATGGATATGGTATAGTTAAAATGTAACTATACATGCAAAACTGATGAATCGGACGCTGGATCAATAAAACGTGATAATTATGGAGGTATACAATGAAAAATGTTGTGATTGTAAGCGGAGTGCGGACACCTGTGGGATCTTTTGGCGGGTCTTTGAAAAATGTGCCTGTGGTGGATCTGGGCACTTGTGTCATGAAAGAGGTGCTCAAACGGGTGGGCCTGCGGCCGGCTGTGGATGAAGCACAGGCCGCCTTTTTTCCGGATTCCCTCAAAGACCAGGGGATGATCGATCTTGAAAAAAAAGGGTATGACTATGATGACAGCCTGGCAGAGCTGTTTGTGGATGAGGTCATCATGGGCAATGTGCTCCAGGCCGGACAGGGGCAGAATACCGCCCGCCAGGCCATGATAAAGGCGGGCCTGCCCCGGCATACCACGGCATTCACCATCAACAAGATCTGCGGATCAGGCCTGAAAGCCATTGCCCTGGGTGCCCAGGCCATTATGGCGGGACAGGCGGATGTCATTCTTGCCGGGGGCCAGGAAAGCATGAGCAACGCCCCCATGGCACTGCTCAAGGCCAGGTGGGGGCACCGCATGGAACTTACCGGCCAGGGACCTGTCCACGACCTCATGGTGTTTGACGGGCTGTATGAAATTTTTTACGGATACCACATGGGCCTGACAGCGGAAAACATTGTGGACAAATACGGCATCACCCGGCAGGAACAGGATGAACTGGCCCTGCTCAGCCACAACCGGGCCCTGGCGGCCGTCAAGGACGGCACCTTTGCAAAAGAGATCGTGCCCGTGACCATAGCCTCCCGCAAGGGGGATATTGTTGTGGATACAGATGAGCGCCCCATGGAAACCAGCATGGAAAAACTGGGAAAACTGCGGCCGGCGTTCAAAAAAGACGGCAGTGTCACAGCCGGCAATGCATCCGGCATCAATGATGCGGCGGCCGCTGTCCTGCTCATGACCGAAGAAAAGGCAGATGCCCTGGGCCTTGAAAAACTGGCACGGATCAAAGCCTTTGCTTCCGGCGGCCTGGACCCTGCCTACATGGGGCTGGGGCCTG
>JAABUD010000141.1 GCA_011389555.1 Desulfotignum sp.
CCCCGGGGGTTCCCCTGGGGGTATCTTCTGAAGCCGCAGCAATGCTGGGACCGCACCTGGTTCACGACACCCTGGAGATCGGGGTGGCGGTCATGGCTGCATCCCTTGTTTGTGAGCCGATCCGGATAAACAGATGACAAAGATATACTGGACAGACACCCAGGCCGCCCGATTGAAAAATTTGGGACTCGATCCCGGCACTATGGCGGACGGGTTTCACACCCCTGCCCAAAGAAACCGGGCCTTCCAGGCCATTGAAAAAAAGCAGGTAAAATCCCTGCATACAGAACTGGCAGACCGGCTGACCTGCCGCCGGCCAACCCGGGCCTTTCAGCTGGCCCAGGACCTTGACGGTCTGTTGCGGGACCAGGGCTTTGCAAAGGTGACCACCCCGACCATCACCACCAGAGCAGCCCTGGCAAAAATGGGTATTGATGAGACCCATCCCCTGAATGAACAGATTTTCTGGATCAATCACACCCAGTGCCTGCGGCCCATGCTTGCACCGGGACTATACAGCCTGATGAAGGATTTTTCCCGCCTGGATTTCCGGCCGGTGCGGTTTTATGAAATCGGTTCCTGCTTTCGGAAGGAATCGGACGGGGCCTGCCACAGCAATGAATTTACCATGCTCAACCTGGTGGAGATGGGTACGCCTGAAGCCGATCGCCTTGCACGTCTCAAAGAGCTGGCAGGCATGGTAGCCCGCACCGCCCGGGTAACGGATATCCGGTTTGTGGAAGAAACCTCGGCGGTGTACGGCACCACCCTGGATCTGGTGGCCCATCCTTTTGGCCTGGAACTGGGATCCGGTGCCATGGGACCCCATGTCCTGGATGCAGCCTGGAACATCACCGACACCTGGGTGGGCATGGGGTTTGGTATGGAACGGCTGTTGATGGCATCGGCCAACGATACCTCCCTGGGCCGGTGGGCCAAAAGCCTGTCCTGGCTGGACGGCATCCCGCTGCGTATCTGAATTTCCTTGCCACTCGGTCCTGACCCATTTCATCCTAAGGCCTGGATATTTGCCATAAACATGCCAGGTTTTCGATCGTTCTGTGCAGCTTTCTGTCCCAAGCCCTGCCCCTGGTGGTATCCAGTGCCCGGCCCGAGATCTGCGGGGGCCTGTTTGCATAAGAGCAATGAAGCGCGGCAACCCGCCTTCTGGTTGAAAACCATCCCGGCATGTTTTACCAGGCCCCCTCCGGATCTGACGGTCCGTTCACAGGACACCACCAGGGGCTCCCCATAGAAGCGCACGCTACTTATAACAAATATTCAGTTGCGGCCTTCACATTTGTTTTCGACATATATTTGTTGTAGTTTTTAAATACTTAAACGGGCGTGGATGCCCTTTGGCTGCGCCGAAACCACTCTTTTCCATATCTTTCAATATGCTCTTTCAGCTGCTCATTATCAACTTTGTTGTACAGTAGCAGGTCTACCCGTTGCGCCATGGGCAGGTCATCAATGACGGCAGAGAGATGTGCCTGGTGGTCAGCGTCAGCTTGTCGCCATACAGGGCCAGATCTACGTCCGAGGTGGTGGTGTGCGTAGGCATTGCACGAGATCCGAACAGGACCACCCGTTCCACTCTTTCATTAGCGGCAAGGATCTCAATAATCGTTTTTTCCTCTTGTACAAGGATGACTTGGAAATTTTCAGATAGATTGCCAATTTTTCGATGGTGAGCCCATTGTCCTGATTTTCAGCCATCTTACGTCCCTTATTAGTGCCTTACTCCTCAGTTTCTTTTAAAAAAACAAGAAAATGAGAAGGGACAAATGGGTTGCGGGTTTCCCGCGTTAGAGTGATTTTAACCGTTCTTAGCAGGTAACAGACGGATTGGTCAAGGATATTCATTGCCAGTTCCTGGCGGCAAATTATCATCAGGGGATAATACAGGACGAGTCATCATGTGATGAATGCAGGTATCGGACCGGATATCACGGGCAGTTATCTGCCTGATCCGACGATCCGGTTTTCAGCAGCGGGGATATGAAAAACCAGGCCAGGCCCAGCACCTGGAAGCCCAGGACCATGAGAAAAGCGGCCTGGTATCCGGCCGGGTCATACTGGCCGGACAGGGGCGGATCCCATTGGTTGATCACCGCGCCCATGGCCCATTGGAGGCCGAATCCACCCAGGAAGACCAGCAGGTTGATGCCGGTGGTGACCCGGCCGGACAGGCGGGCGGGAAACCCCAGGGTCAGGGCGGTGTAGGACAGGATACCGGCGGTGCCGAAAAATCCGAACAACCCCATGAGCACCTGGGGGGACAAAGGCGCGCCAAAGGTCATCAGCGCCAGTACGCCGAGGAAGACCGTCATGCCGGATACCGCGGAGTACAGGACCGGGATGCCTTTTTGTGCCATTTTTTCCGCAACAAATCCCAGAATGATGAAACCGGCAATCATGGCCAGGGCGGATATGGACAGGCATCGGGCAGCCCCTGCCCGGTCCAGGGATGCCATATCCTGCAGCCAGGGGCCGGCCCACAGGCCTTGGACAGCCATGAATCCGGCCTGGGACAGCATGGTCAACGGCGCGATCCGCCAGAAAAAAAGACTTTTAAATACCTGACCAACCCCCTGAATCTGCCGGGAAAAAGGCTCGGGCACCGGTTTTTTGTCCGATTTCGGCACCACCGTGAACACAATCACCGCCATCAGGACACACAGAACCCCCAGACCCAGGAATACCCCCCGCCAGTCGGTGAATCTCAAGGCAAATTCCACCGGGGCGAAGGCTGCCAAAACCCCAAGGCCGCCGGCCGCCATCTGGAACCCGTTGATCCGGGACAATACAGGGCCCGGAAACCAGATCACATAGGATTTGAATGCCGCCATCAGGCAGGCGGACACCCCGAACCCGATGAGGGCCCGGCCCATGATCAGACCGTTGAGGGTATTGGACCGGGCGAATATAACGGCCCCGGCTGCTGCAAACAACAGCAGCACCGCTTCCACCACCCTGGGGCCGAACCGGTCCAGCAGAATACCCAGGGGCAGCTGGAATGCGGCAAAGGCGATGAGATAGGTGGCGGTGAGCAGGCCCAGCTGGGAAGGGTCCACTCCCACATCAGCTGTCAGGTCCGGTGCGATCACGGCATTGACCACCCGGAACAGGTAGGAGAGAAAATACCCGCCGGCAAAGGGCAGAAACACCCGGAGCAGGAGGGTGGGGGACAGGGGCGTGGCCAATGGTTCAACCGCTGTTCTGCGCATGCTGTCGGGTTTTGTCATGGCGCCCCTGAAATCCTGTCCCCGCATCCGGGTGTTTTGTCAATGGTTACAAAATTTTTTCCACTGTCTCCATGGACAGGTTGAACACCTTTTCATTAAACCGGGATTTCAGGGCAAATACAAGCATATCTTTGTTGAGCACGATTTCATGTTTTGCCAGCACGGCCAG
>JAABUD010000142.1 GCA_011389555.1 Desulfotignum sp.
CATTATGCTCTGCCTGAAGATGAGGAATGTCAGGCCCTTATCTGTAATATTCTTGGTACGTTCATGGGATCTCGCCCGGCGTGGAAATCTATTCTGACCGAAAGCCGGGGCCTGTCGCACGCAGAAATCGACCAAGCCTGCAAGGATGCTGTAAAAAACGTTATTTTGTCCGACGGAAAAAAAGTAACTACTGCACTGTTAATCCAAGCTTTAAAGGAAAGGCAGGACTCAATACATAAACCGGAAAAATAATCATGCCGATTTCATATCCGCACATTCTTCTGACCGGCGATCTTCAGTCGTATCCTTTCAAACCCGTCATCGCTGGGGGCAATAGAACAAAATCGCCTCCTAATCCGAATCGGGAGGTCCACAGTTCCTATCTCAGGAACAAACTCCGGCAGGCATGGCAGGAAACGGAATCCCAATATCTGGCTTACCATGTGACCCGATCCGGGGTTTACCTGGAATTCAGGGAGAACCCGGGGTTTGAACTGGCGACCCAAAGTCTTGAAAACATACAGTCGAAAAAGATACGCCTGCTTAATGTGCGCAAGGAACTTGTTGCATTGGCCGATCTTCAAAAAGATATACCGGAACTGACCGCCACCTTTGCAACAGTTTATGTAGACAATGAAAAGCAAGATTACTTTTTTAAGAAGATCGAAGAATACGCAACCCAGGACGAAAAACCCGGGGTCCCTAAAAACAAAAAACTGATCAACAGCATTTCCGATATCAGGCAAGCGCTTAACATAAAACCTTTCTGGCTGGATACGCCTGACCTTATCCCGGGCGGTAAGCCGGAATGGTGTGAAGTCTGGTTGAGAAGCGATGAAGGCAATGCAGCCAAAGACCGCTTCAACAGTCTTTTGGCCGCGCTTAATATCCCCTCCAAATCCGGTTTTATACGATTTCCGGAACGTCTGGTGAAGGTGATACTTGTCAACCGCAGCAAGCTTGAGCACCTTACGCTTTATTCCGATGACATTGCAGAATTCAGGCGGGCGAAAGAGCTGGCCAGTTTCTGGACTGATATGGATAATGCCGGCCAGGCGGAATGGGTCAATGACCTGACGGGCAGAACCAGATTCAAGCAGTATCCGGGGGTCTCCATCTGTATTCTCGATACAGGTGTGAATAACAGCCATCCTCTTTTAGCACCCTTACTCGCAGAAGAAGACTGCCATGCGGTGGAACCGGAGTGGGCTGTACATGACGAACACAAGCACGGCACCCTTATGGCCGGAGTAGCCGCATATGGAGATATTGTTTCCTGCCTTTCATCTCCGGACCCGATTGAAATAGGGCATTGTTTGGAATCCGCTAAGATTCTTGCAAAACCTCCCGGCGAAGCAGAGCCGGATTTATGGGGAGACATAACGGCCAGGGGCATAGCCCGGGCCGAGATTCAGGCACCGGGCAGGCGGCGTGTTGTCTGTCTGGCAGTCAGCTCTGCGGATAAACGAGACAGAGGACGTCCGAGTTCATGGTCTGGACAGCTTGACCAGTTGTCGTCGGGATGTGAGGACGGTACCCGGCGATTGATGATTGTCTGCGCAGGTAATATCGACGATACAGTTACTGCAAAAAAATACCCTGAAGCCCAGATCAAGAATTCAGTGCATGACCCGGGGCAATCCTGGAACGCCCTGACAGTCGGAGCCTATACCAGCCTGAACGAGATAAGAGACCCAGATATGGCCGGTTACGAGCCGGTTGCCCCGAAAGACGGCCTGTCTCCATTTTCAACCACATCTACGGAATGGAATGACGACTGGCCGGTCAAGCCGGATATTGTCATGGAAGGCGGAAACCTTGCCCGGGATGCATACGGGTTTGCCAGCGAATGCAGCGACTTGTCCTTATTGTCCACATTTTATAAGCCCTATGAATCGTATTTCTATCCCTTCAACATGACGAGTGCAGCATCTGCCCAGGCCGCATGGTTCGCCGCACGCATCCGATCGGATTATCCTGATTTCTGGCCCGAAACCGTCAGAGCCTTGATGATTAATTCAGCATCTTGGACGGAAAACCTGAAACGGCAGTTCAGCTTTGATGAGAGCTCCAAAGCATCCGTCAAGCGCCTGATGCGGATTTGCGGATACGGCGTGCCGGATCTTGATAAAGCTCTGCACAGTGCATCAAATTCCCTGACCCTGATTTCCCAAAAGGAAATCCGGCCGTACAAAAAAGAATCCGGCAGGAATAAAACAAACGAAATGCACCTCCATGAACTTCCCTGGCCCAAAGAGGAACTGCTGAATCTCTATAACACTGAAGTAGAAATGAGAATCACCCTGTCTTACTTCATCGAACCCGGCCCAGGGGAAATCGGCTGGAAAAACAAATACAGGTATCCATCCCACGGTCTGCGGTTCCACTTGAACTCTCCTGGAGAGTTGATGGACGAATTTGTCGACCGGATAAACAAAGCGACGAGGGAGGAAGAGAAAGAAGCGCCTGGTACGGAAAGTTCCCGCGAGCATTGGGTGATAGGCACACAAACCAGGCATAAAGGCTCCCTCCATTCAGACATATGGCGGGGAACTGCAGTGGAACTTGCGGCCTGCAACATGATCGCCGTTGTCCCCACCATCGGGTGGTGGCGGGAGCGGGGACATCTCGGCAAGGTAGAAAAAATGGCGCGGTATTCACTGGTGGTTTCTATTTCAACGCCTGAGCAAAGTGCGGATATTTATATCCCGGTGGCTACAAAAGTCGGAATCGAACCTATTGTCATAGGCGTATAATTTGCCTGGACTTAAGGGGGAAAGAATAGAAGGTGTATATAGGTTTAGCCCTTGATCGATATTTTCCAAAAACAAACATGCTGACGGGCAAGCCGCAGCTGTTCAAAGTTATCTTAAAAACATTTTAGCCATCAATCATGAAAACTTGACATGAGTGAAAACCACCTTCACGTCACCTGTGCCATCATCGAACAAGACGGCTGTGTATTGGCGGCCCAGCGGAGCCGCACCATGGCTATGCCTTTGAAGTGGGAGTTTCCCGGCGGTAAAATCAAGCCCGGCGAAACCCCTGAACACTGCCTCTGCCGGGAAATTGCCGAGGAACTGGCTATCGAGGTGACCGTGCACCATGCCCTGGCTGAAAAGACCCATGCGTATCCGGAGTTTACCATCACCCTGTATCCCTTTGTCTGCACCATCATTTCCGGCACCATCATTCTGCGGGAGCATGCGGCTGTGATCTGGCTTCCCAGAGAGGATCTGGCCTCCCTGGACTGGGCTGCAGCAGACCGCCCCGTCCTGGAAACCTATTTGCTATTGTCCCAGTAGGCCGTTGGATTTAAAAAAAACATATAATTACAGCATCTTATCACATATCAACATCATTAATTTGTCATAATATCGAGTAGTATT
>JAABUD010000143.1 GCA_011389555.1 Desulfotignum sp.
GATGAACAGCGAAACCGGGCCGCCTGGTTTCATCTGGAGGACATGGTGCGGTTTGCCGAGGCCGAAGACTGCCGCAAAAAAAGGCTGCTGGCCTATTTCGGGGAAACTGCGGCCCAAGATGACTGCGGCATGTGCGACAACTGCCTTGCGCCGCAGGACCAGTTCCAGGATATTTCCATTGCAGCCCAGAAATTTCTGTCCTGTGTGAAACGCACCGGCGAGCGGTTCGGGGCCGGCCATATCATCGATGTGCTCCGGGGTGCGGAAACCAAAAAAATCTTCCAGTTCAGGCACCACCTCCTGTCCACATACGGCATTGGAAAAGACCTGTCCAAAAGACAGTGGTTCTATCTCTCCCGGCAGTTCCAGAGCAAAGGGTTTGTCCAGCGGGAGGAGAACTACGGGGGACTGACCCTCACCCCGGAGGCCTGGGGGGTGTTGAAAGGAGAAACAAAAGTGTCGGGATGGCAGGATCCCCGTCACAAACTTTCCCAGCCTGTGACGGAAGCAACCAATGCAGAATCTGCTGAATCACCGGCCCATCACCCGGATCTGTTTGAACAGCTTCGCCAAAAGCGCAAAGAGCTGGCGGATGAGGCGGGTGTGCCGCCCTATGCCGTTTTTCCCGACAAAGCCCTGATGGAGATGGCCACTTTTTTCCCGAGAACAGACACCGATTTTCTGAACACCTTCGGCGTAGGCCAGACCAAGCTGGAAAAATACGGCCCGGCATTCATGGCGCTCATCCGGGAATTCTGCACCACCCATGGCATATCTGATGTACCGGAAAGAAAAACGCCTGCGTTTGCCATCAAGGAAAGTTCTCCAAAAGACAAACGCCATTTTCAGGTAGGACAGCTGTACCATGAAGGTGCTTCCATCACAGACATCGCCGACCGGTTCCATGTCAAACCCGCCACCGTCATCAACCATCTGTTCCGGTATTTTCAGGAAGGAAACCCGATTGCATCCGGACACGTAATCGATGAATGCACCCTGTCGACCGATGTCCGGAAAAAAGTGCTCCAGGCCTTTGACACGCATGGATATCAGCTGCTGAAACCGGTGTTCGAGGCGATGGACCGGGAAATACCCTATGAGGCCCTTCATTTGTTGCGGATCTATTACTTGTATTTGAATGAGATCGACGGTCCGTCAGAAACGGAATCCGGCACTAATCATGATCCGGGCCTGC
Source organism: Desulfotignum sp. (assembly GCA_011389555.1). Taxonomy (GTDB): domain Bacteria; phylum Desulfobacterota; class Desulfobacteria; order Desulfobacterales; family Desulfobacteraceae; genus Desulfotignum. Next base: position 1,196 of record JAABUD010000143.1, read on the forward strand.
AGGAAAAACAGATTATCTGTCTGGCCTGGTCACGAAAGTTTTCCGGCCGCTGTCTGGCCGGAAAAGAAATGGTTCCCGAAGGAAAATGGATTCGGCCGGTCAGCCAGACAGAGACCGGAGAGTTGACCCAATGCCACATGCCGGATGAAAACACATCTCCCATTCGTTTGATGGATATTTTGTCCATCCCGGTTTCCGCCCATTGTCCCCATGGCTGTCAGCAAGAAAACTATTTGATCGGTAACAGTTCCTGGAAAATACACGGAACCGTTCCGGTTTCTTCTCTCAGATCCCTGTCCGACTCGGTGCAAACCCTTTGGATTAACGGGTATAGTTCCAGCAGCGGAAAAAATGACCGGATCCCGGTTGATATGATCAAGGAAAACGTCCATTCATCCCTGGTGCTGATCCTGCCGGAAAATCTGGTGATCCATGTTCAGGAAGGTATCAACCTGCTCAAACAGGTGAGAACTTCTTTTGATTTTAACGGCGTATCTTACAAACTGCCTGTAACCGACCCGGAGGTGGAGTTGTCCTACTTAAAAAACCCTTTGGGAAATTACCCGTTGACGGAACCGGAAATATATTTAACCATCAGTATCAGTGAACCTTATGAGGGATTTTGCTACAAACTGGTTGCAGGACTTATGAAATGAAAACAATTTATACCATCGGCCACTCCACCCACACCACGGAAGAATTTCTCCACCTTTTGAACCTGCATGCCATAACTGCTGTGGGAGATGTCAGATCCAGTCCCTACAGCCGATTCAATCCCCAGTTCAACCGGGAAACCCTGCAAAAAGAGCTGAAGGCTTGCCGGATCGCCTATGTCTATCTGGGAGATTGCCTGGGCCCCAGGATCGATGATCCGGCATGTTATATCAATGGAAAGGCTGAATATAACCTGATCGCAGAAACCGATCAGTTTGCGCAGGGCATCAGCCGATTGAAAAAAGGGATGAGTGGCCATACCATCGCTTTGATGTGTTCGGAAAAAGATCCGGTTTCCTGTCACCGCATGATCCTGGTATGCCGCCATCTGAAAGACAATGATCTTCAGATTCTTCATATCCTGGAAGACGGAAGCTTGGAACCTAATGAAGCTGCCGAAAAACGGCTGATGAAGCTGTTAAAAATCCCGGAGCTGGAGCTTTTTGCAGGCCCGGATGAACTCATCGCGCAGGCCTATGATACTCAGGGAGAAAAAATCGCCTACCACCCCGCCGATGCAACCGATTCAGAATAAAAGGAATGTCAGAAATGAATACCTTGTTTACCATTGGATTTACCAAAAAATCCGCCCGGCAGTTCTTCACCTTGTTACAAACCGCGGGGGTACGGAGGCTGGTAGATGTCAGATTGAACAACGCCTCCCAGCTGGCCGGATTCGCCAAAAAAAACGATCTGGCATATTTTCTGGAAAAGATCTGCGGTATCGATTATATTCACCTGCCCCAATGGGCACCGGACCAGGCACTTCTGGATCTGTACAAAAAAAAGAAAACCGATTTTTCCACGTATGCAAAAACATACCAGGCACTTTTAAAACAAAGGAATATGCATAAAACCGAAGTTCCCCGGATCAAGGATAAGGACTGCCTGTTATGCAGCGAACATGAACCCGAATTCTGCCACCGGCGGTTGGCGGCCGAATATATCCAGTCTATCCGGCCGGACATGGCCATTGTTCACCTGCAATGACATCTGCCTGACAGAATGGTGCGGTTATATGGACAAAAGAAAATCTGAAAGATAAACATGCTCGATGCCGTCATGGGTCCCTCCGGTAACCGGATCTATCAACACCGAGCTAAAATGTCTAACCATCCTCCGGACTCGGTCCGGTACTTTCCAGGCTCAACCGCCGGTCATAGATCGCTTTGACCTCCTCGGTCATCTCTTTGAACCGTTCAGACCTCACCAGCGGCTTTTTCTCCTGCAGGGTCAGGCGGTGGACCACCTGACGCAGGGTGATATAGGCTTTCTGCAGGATGCCGCTTTCCTCCCCGGAAATCAGCCCTTCACAGCTCAGCCCTTCCAGGAGCCGGACATTGTCGGTCCACACCGTGACATCCGGGTACCGGGCCCCGTGCCTGAGTGTCAGATACTGCACCAGAAACTCGATGTCCACAATGCCGC
>JAABUD010000144.1 GCA_011389555.1 Desulfotignum sp.
TGAAAAAGTGCTTCGGGCCAATCTTCTCAATCAGATCAAACAGGACCGGATCACGGCCTGGAACGCCCTGATGGCAAGGGTTTTCAATCTCCAGACCATTAAACGGGCATTTACCGTGGGCAAACAGCATTATGATATCGGCAATGACCTGTACCGGGAGATGCTGGGCAAACGGATGCAGTATACCTGCGGATACTGGAAAAATGCCCGGAACCTGGACGAGGCCCAGGAAGCCAAACTGGACATGATCTGCCGGAAACTGGCACTGGCACCGGGAATGAATGTCCTGGAACTCGGGTGCGGGTTCGGCGGATTTGCCCGGTATGCGGCTGAAAAATACAATGTTTCAGTGACCGGGTTCACCGTGTCAAAAGCCCAGGCGGAATTCGGCCGGGAATACTGCAAAGACCTGCCCGTGGATATCCGTCTGGAGGATTACCGCAATGCCAGAGGCACCTATGACCGCATCCTGTCCATCGGTCTGATGGAGCATGTGGGATTTAAAAACTACCGGACCTATATGGAACTGACCCGCAACCTGCTGAAAAAAGACGGCATCGCGTTCGTGCATACCATCGGCGGGAATATCACCACTAGGATCTGCAATCCCTGGACGGCCAAATACATTTTTCCCAATTCGGTCCTGCCGTCCATTTCCGAGCTGGGAAGAGCCATGGAAGGGCTGTTTGTCATGGAGGACTGGCATAATTTCGGTGAAGATTATGACAAAACCCTGATGGCCTGGTATGACAACTTCAAGGCGGCCTGGCCCCGGCTGAAAGATCGGTATGGAGACCGGTTTTTTCGGATGTGGGAATATTACCTGCTCAGTTCTGCCGGCGGGTTCCGGGCCCGGTCCATGCAGCTGTGGCAGATGGTTCTGACCCGTCCCGGCCGGCAGAAACCGGACTGCCGGATTTCGTGAGGCCGGCCATGATTCAGACGGATGTGATCATTGTAGGCGGGGGTCCGGCAGGGTCTGCCTGTGCCGCACTCCTCAAAAAAAAGGGAATGGATGTCAAAATTCTGGACAAACAGGTATTTCCCAGAAAAAAACTGTGTGCCGGGTGGATTTCACCGGGTATTTTCACTGATCTCGGGTGTATTCCTGACGACTATCCCCACGCACTGACCCGAATTCACCGGATTCACTTTCATCTGTTCAAGATACCTTTGCCTGTGAAAACGTACCAGTATGCGGTTCGCCGCATCGAGTTCGACCACTGGATGATCCGGCGGGCCGGGGTTCCGGTACTCAATCACCGGGTCAAAACAATTCAAAAAAAACAACACCGGTATGTGATCGATGACCGGTTTGAATGCCGGTACCTGATCGGGGCCGGGGGCACCCACTGTCCGGTGCGCCGTTCTTTTGTATCCCCTTTGCTGGCCCGTCCGGATCATGCCCGGATATCTGCGGTTGAAAAAGAGTTCTTAGGCCCTCAACCGGTTCGGGAGTGCCATATCTGGTACCTGGAAAACGGCCTGCCCGGATATGCGTGGTATCTGCCCAAAAAGGGGGGGTGGATCAATATCGGTATCGGCGGCAAACAGCTTGCCCTCGCCGCTGAAAAAACCACCATCATGCAACACTGGCGCCGTTTTATTCTTCGTCTGATAAATAAAGGATTTCTGGATCAAGATCCCGGTGATCCTGCGGGGCATGCCTACTATCTGAGGCATACCCCGCTTGAATCATTGCCGGACAATGTGTTTGCCATCGGCGATGCCGCCGGGCTGTCCACTCTGGATATGGGGGAAGGAATTCATGCTGCCGTTCAAAGCGGGATTGATGCTGCAAAAGCGATTATTGAAAACCGCCCGGTACAGCTGAATCATATTGCACGATTCAGTCTGCCGGGCCTGTTGGCAGCCGGTATCCGGCCGCCAACGTGATGGAAGAACAAAAGGTCGATCAGCTGTTGGATTCCCGCTGCTGCAGAATGCTTAAACCCATATCAGATATTTTGAGTTTCATCCAGGCAGCCATACGAACGGGAACGGATCCCAGCTGTTTGACACTGTCCCACATCTGGTTACTGAAAACATTCAGCACATATCCGAAAACTGCGAATCCAACGATAGCGAAATGAGCCAAAAACTGAGAATCAGTAGTAGTTGTATTATGAGTTGATTGAATGATTGGGGTCGCTTTTTCCATTGGTTCCTCCTTGTCTGAAAGTTAACATCTCTGGTCAACTTCGGTTGACATGTTCTTTCGCAATCCACGAAAGAACTGGCATAAAAATTTGCCCACAAGAATGTTTCATGCTCGAAATATCTCACAGTGAAACGTCGTTGTCAAGGAAAAAAAATATTTTTCCGATATCACGCCAGAAAAACTTTTCCGGTATTTGAGACCGTGTGGTTGTCTCTCATGTAGTTGGCCTGGCTGCCGTTGCGCATGATCGCCTCCAGCCCTTCCGGGTCATAGGGCTCCACCTGGTAGTCCGGGGCCTGGTCCGGTGTGGTCTGACGGCACAATTCGATATGCCGCTCCAGTTTGCCGATGGAAAAGGAGACCAGTTCCTTTAAAAATCCGAAACTGTGCCGCATCTGGTGAAACCCGTATTTTTTCATGAGTGCGTACCCGGTGACCGCTTCTTTTTCAGCAATCTCGTTGGGATGCTCCTGGCTGGTGGTGCAGGCCGTCTGGATGGAGGGCAGATCCAGTCGTTTGTTGACCTTTTCCATGATCAGGTTGGCAATGTTAAAGGAGGTCAGCCCGAGGTTCACCGCATAATTGTCCTTGATACTGGCAATGGACGGCAGGCCGGCATGGACCACCATGATCCCTGGATTGACCACCTGGGCCAGGGTAATGCCGAACAGGGCTTCGGCATGGGTCAGGGTGATCAGGCTGGACATGGAATAGGGACCGGACAGCCCGGCCATGGGCATGGTGGACACATAGATGGGGATCCCGTTTTTCACGCAGGACAAAAACGGCGGGATCATGCTGTCGATGATGTTCAAGGGGCTGTTGATGATGGAAAACTGGATGGTGAATCCCCCCCGGGTTTCATGAATCTGCCGGGCCTTTTCAATGCCCGCTTCCGTGACTGCGGCGGCATACACCGGTTTGTCGCAGTTTTCGATAATGGTTTCCATGACCTTGACTTCCTGTTTGGGAACCAGCACCCCTCTGGCCATAAAATCGATCACATCGGTCTGATTGACGATGCGGGCGATCTTTGCAATATGATCGAATGTCGGTTGAATCAGCTCCCTGGTAGTGTCGTCATACACAAAGGGGGCGGTACCGCCCACACCAAAGGCATTTTCCCTGATCCAGTACTGATCCCGTTTGGG
>JAABUD010000146.1 GCA_011389555.1 Desulfotignum sp.
CTTGAACAGGTGGCAGCCATATGCCAGAAACATGGTATCATGGTCATTTCCGACGAGCCTTATGAGCACATCCTGTTTGACGGCAACAACCATGTATCCATCGGCAGCCTGGACGGAATGCAGGATCTGACGGTTTCCATCTACACCCTGTCCAAATCCTATGCCATGACCGGGTGGCGGGTGGGGTATGTGGCGGCCCATAAAGCCATTATCGCGGAGATGGAAAAACTCATGGAGCACATGGTATCAGGGGTGACCAGCGTTGCCCAGCGGGCGGCCCTGGCCGCTATCGAAGGATCCCAGGCGTGTGTAAAACAGATGGTGGAAAGATATGCCAAACGCCGGGATCTTGTGGTTGACGGATTGAACAGCATCAAGGGTATCTCCTGCATCACACCGGAATCCACGTTCTACGCCTTTGCCAACATCTCATCATTTGGCATGTCCTCCTGGGAGTTTGCCCGGCATATGGTGGAAAACCACAAGGTGGCCATGGTGCCGGGATCCATTTTCGGTAAAAATGGCGAAGGATTTGTGAGAATTTCCTTTGCCACCAGCTCCGAAAATCTCCAGGAAGCCTTAAAACGTATAGAAAAAGGAGTGGCAAAATGACCCTGTTTTCCCGCACCGAATATATGGACCGCATCACAAGGACCAAGGCAGCCATGGCAGACCGGGGCATGGACCTGCTGGTGGTGTGTGATCCGGCCAACATGAACTATCTCACCGGATATGACGGCTGGTCCTTTTATGTGCCCCAGGCAGTTCTGGTGATCGACGACCAGGAGGAACCGGTGTGGATCGGCCGGAACATGGATGTTAACGGGGCGGTGCATACCGCGTATATTAAAAAAGAAAACATGATCGGGTACCCGGATGACTATGTCCAGTCCCCTGTCAAGCACCCCATGAACTTTGTGGCCGACTTTATCAAACAAAAGGGCTGGGATAAAAAAACCATTGGTGTGGAAACCGATGCCTATTACTACACCGCCAGAAGTGATGCGGAACTGAAAAAAACCCTGGGAAAAGACACACTGGCAGATGCGAATCTGCTGGTGAACTGGGTGCGCATCATCAAGTCTGAAGCAGAGATCGCCCTGATGCAGCAGGCCGGCAAAATTGCAGAAAAGGTGATGGCCACGGCCCTAAAAAACCTGGTGCCCGGCAAAAGAGAATGTGATGCCGTGGCAGCGGTGTTCCAGGCCCAGGCAGCAGGAACTTCCGAATTCGGCGGGGATTATCCGGCCATCGTGCCAATGATGCCCACGGGAGAGAAAACCTCGGCCCCCCACCTGACCTGGACCGATGATCCCTACCAGGCCAACCAGGCAGTGAACCTGGAGCTGGCCGGTTGCCGGCACCGGTACCACTGCCCCATTGCCCGTACCGCGTTTCTGGGATCCCGCCCGCCGCAGAAACTGTCGGATCTGGCAGACATCACTGTGGAGGGTTTGAACCTGACCCTGGACACCATCACACCGGGCATGACCGGCGAAGATGTCGAACGGGTGTGGCGGGAGCACATCGCAAAAAAAGGGTTTGAAAAAGAATCACGCATCGGCTATTCCATGGGCCTGAACTATCCGCCGGACTGGGGGGAGCACACCGCCAGCCTGCGGCCCGGGGACAAAACCGTTCTGGCCCCCAACATGACCTTTCACATGATATTGGGCATGTGGATGGACAATTTCGGATTTGAATGCTCTGAATCATTCCAGGTCACGAACACCGGGGCAAAACCGTTTGCCGATTTTGACCGCAAGCTTTTTGTCATTGCTTAGAGAAAGGCGGACCTGATTTATGGACCCTGTCAAAAAACGCATCCGGGAACTGACCGATGAAATCACAGAACTCCGGCGACATTTCCACATGCACCCGGAGCTAGGATTCCAGGAGTTTGAGACTGCGAACAAGATTGAAACCTATCTTCAGAATCTTGGATATGAAACCATCCGGATGACCCAAACAGGGGTGGTGGCCATGCTTGACAGCGGCAGACCCGGGCCGGTACTGATGCTGCGGGCAGACATGGATGCGCTGCCCATCACGGAAACCAGCAATGTGGCGTACAAATCCCGAAATGACGGGGTGATGCATGCCTGCGGTCATGATGCACACATGGCCATGCTTCTGGTGGCTGCCAGGGTGCTGAAGGAAAACAAATCATATCTGAATGGTACAATCAAATTTGTTTTTCAACCCAACGAGGAAATTGCCGGCGCCATCCATATGATCGAAGACGGGGTCCTGGAAAATCCCAGCGTCGATGCCGTGATGGGTATCCATGTCTGGACACCGGTGGATTCAGGAAAAATCGCCATCACTCCCGGACCGGTCATGGGGGGGCTGGATGTCTTCAAGATCACCATCCACGGCAAAGGCGGTCATACCGGTGTCCCGGAAGACGCCGTCGATCCGGTCATTGCCGCGGCCAATCTGATCCAGACCGCACAGATCATCCAGACCCGGGAGATCAGCAACCTGAAGGCCACCGTCATCATGTTCGGAAAAATCACCGGCGGCACCAAAAGCAATATCATACCGGAAAAAGTGGAATTGGAAGGATCCATCCGATTTCTCTACCCCGGGGGGCCGGACAGTGAAGAGAAACCCACACAGCGGTTCATCCGGATCGTTGAGCAGGTATGCGCCACCCATCGGTGCTTCTGTGACATCGATATCACCCATGAAAACATCCCGTTGATCAATCACAAGGAAATGACCGACCTGGCCAGGGAAACCGCCGGTGATGTTTTTTCCGGCGGCACTGAGATTATTGACAACCAAACCATTGCCAGTGAGGATTTTTCAGAATTCAGCGCAAAAGTGCCGGGGGTATTTATTTTCCTTGGTGCGGGAAACAGCGATACCGGGACGAATCTGTCCCACCACCATCCTGAATTTGATATCGATGAGTCGATTCTTCCAAAGGGCGTGGAGATGTTTGTCCGGGGGGCACACCATTTTTTTGAAAAGGCGGACCGATTGTCATTTTTAACGCAACCCTCAAGTGATACGGTGAGCTGGTGAAACCCGGTCCTGTGAAAAAGGTCCGGTAAAAACCGGCGCAACCGGAAAACCTGTATATTAACCCCAAAAAAAGGAGTTGGACAATGAAACACTTTATGAGCTTGAAAAAACTAAACGCATTACTGACAGGGTGTCTGCTCATCGCAGCGACAAGTATCAGCGTGTATGCAGCGGAGTGGAAATATGCCATGGGAGAGGGGGAGAGTGATCCCCAGGGGATCTATGCCACGGCGTTCAAGGACTTTATTCAAGAAAACTC
>JAABUD010000147.1 GCA_011389555.1 Desulfotignum sp.
GCCTGCACTTCCAGGCCTTCCAGAGTGCCGTGAATCCGCCGTCCCATACCGCCCAGATCCTTGCTTTTTTCCACCAGTTCCACGGTATGGCCCTGGGCCGCGATGGACAGGGCACAGGTCATGCCGGCAATGCCGCCGCCCACCACCAGGGCCGTTTTGTTCACGGGCAGATCAAATTCCTTCAGCGGTTCCAGACAGGCGGCCCGGGCCACGGACATGCGCATGATATCCTTGGCCTTTTGCGTGGCTTCCTCTTTTTGTCTGGAATGGACCCAGGAGCAGTGTTCCCGGATATTGGCCATATCCAGGTAATACTGGTTCAGCCCGGCTTCCCTGAGCGTATCTCTGAACAGCGGCTCCAGGGTTCGAGGCGAGCAGGCCGCGATCACCACCCGGTTGAGTCCCTTTTCCACGGCCAGATCCGTGATCTCTTTTGCCGAGTTGGTGGCACAGGAAAAAATCTGGTCCGTGGCATAGACCACATGGGGCAGGGTTCTGGCATATTCCACCGTGGAAGGGATATTGACCACACTGGAAATATTGGCCCCGCAGTGACACACAAACACCCCGATCCGGGGGTCTTCTTCGGACACATCCCGCTCTTCCGGATAAACCCTTTCTCTGGCCAGTTTGCCCCGGCGGAAATCGAGCATCTCTCCCACCCGGGACCCGGCCCCGCTGGCGGAAAACACCGACTCCGGAATATCTGTGGGTCCCTGGAACGCGCCGGACACGAAAATGCCGGGCCGGCTGGTCTGCACCGGGTTGGAAGAATCGATGTCACAGAACCCGTGATCATTGATATCGATCTGGAATTTTTCCGCAATTTCCTTGTAGGCTTTGGGGGGATTCAATCCCACGGACAGCACCACCATGTCGAACTCTTCTTCCTTGACCCCTTCATCGGCCGTGGCATATCGAATCTTGATATTCTTGGTTTCCGGATTTTCGCCGGCCACGGATGCATAGCTTCGGATGAACCGGGTATCGGGCAGATCATCGGCCCGCTGGAAATACCGCTCAAAATCCTTGCCAAATGACCGGATATCGTTATGAAACACCGTGCAGCTGGCATCCGGATCATGCTCCTTGCTCAGGATCATCTGCTTCTGGGTATAGGTGCAGCACACACCGGAACAATAGGAGTTGTCCCCGGGGGTCACCCTTCTGGATCCCACGCACTGGATCCAGGCGATGTTTTTGGGGTGCTTTCTGTCACTGCCCCGCCGCACCTCACCGCCGTAGGGACCCGTGGAGGACAGCAGCCGCTCGTAGTCCATGCTGGTGACCACGTTGGCATACTGGGAATATCCGTATTCCTCCCGGGCGGACGGATCGAACGGCGTGATACCGGACGACAGAATCACCGCCCCCACATGGATCCTTGTCCGGGTGGGTTTCTGGCGGAAATCGATGGCACCGGTCTGGCACACCCCCCGGCAGATATCGCACTTTTTCTCCGACAGGTACAGGCAGGAATCATCAATATACGCCACCAGGGGAATGGCCTGGGAAAAATAGACATGCACGGCCTTGTTGCTGGAAATCCCCTGGTTGAACGCGTCCGGATATTCCACGGGGCAGTATTCCATACAGGTGGTGCACCCGGTGCATTTTTCTTCGATAATATATCGGGGACGGGTATTCAGGGTGACTTGAAAGTCCCCTTTCTCGCCCTCGATGGTGTCTACGTCCGTGAATGTGAGTACTTCGATGTTGGGATGCCGGCCGACCTCGACCAGTTTGGGTGAAAGTATTCACATGGAGCAGTCGTTGGTGGGAAAGGTCTTGTCCAGCTGGGACATATGCCCGCCGATACTGGGGCCTTTTTCCACCAGAAAAACCCGGAATCCGGCAGTGGCCAGGTCCAAAGAGGCCTGGATACCGCTGACTCCGCCGCCCACGATCATCACATCGCCGAAATCCTTGCCGGCAAAACTGTCAGAAAACAGCTGCATCTGTTCTGTCGGGAGTATGTCATTTACCACTTTTTATCTCCTCATCTCGTCATTACATACTTTGTATAACGCCCGGTATCTCACCCCGGCCCCATTACAGCATGTCGTTGATGATTTCCGTAATATCCCTGATGTCCAGGACATCTTCATATTCCAGGTTCAATCGGCTTTCCTCAAAGTTGGTGATACAGTAGGGACACGAGGTCACCAGCACGTTGGCCCCCACATCCGTGGCCTGTTTCAGCCGGATGTCGGAAAACCGCTCCGACTGGGGCGTGTCCATCCAGATCCGGCCGCCGCCGCCGCCGCAGCACAGGCTGTTTTTCCCGTGATCCGCCATTTCCAGCAGGGTGAGCCCCTTCACTTTTTCCAGCAGCCGCCGGGGGGCATCATAAATGTTGTTGTGCCGCCCCAGGTAACAGGGATCATGGTAGGTCACCATCTCATCCATCTCTTTGGTCAGGGTCAGGCGCCCGGAATCGATCAGTTCCAGCAGATACTCGGACATGTGGATCACCTCGAAATTCACCATGAATTCGGGATACTCGTTTTTAAAGGTGTGATAGCAGTGCGGGGAAGACACCAGGATCTTTTTGACGCCTGCATCGATAAAGGTCTTGATATTGGTTTTGGCCAGATCGGTGAACACGTTTTCACTGCCGATCTTGCGGATACTCTCTCCGCAGCAGCTTTCCTTTTCCGCCAGAATCCCGAAATCCACGCCCGCTGCATTCAGAATATCGGCCGTGGCCCGGGCCACCTTTTTCATGCGGGGGTCATAGGAAAAATAACATCCCACAAAATACAGGATCTCCATGTCCGGTTCAAAGGACTTGACATCCAGGTCTTTGGCCCAGTCCCCCCGGGATGCCCGCTCCCCCTGGATGGGATTGCCCTCGGAAATCACGCTGGCCCGGGCACTGCGGGCGGATTTGACGGATGCGGGAAACACCTCGTATTCCGTGGCCACCCGGCGCAGGGCCTGGCTCACCTCGATCTGACCCAGCCCTCTCGGGCACTGGGAAGGGCACCGGCCGCAGGTGGTGCACCGCCAGATATCCTCGCCTTCGATTTCCGTCAACCCGAAGGCCGCTTCCCGGACAAGTCTGCGCATGCTGAAATCCCGGACCCGGTTCCAGGGGCACACCGTGTCGCACAACCCGCACTGAAAACACAGCTGGAACGGATCTCCCCCGGCTTCCTTTATCTCGTCGATTACCTCTATAAAAGGTGCTAAGGTCTCCATGGTGTGTCCTTTTTATTTGCTTTTGTCATCTTTTGACA
>JAABUD010000148.1 GCA_011389555.1 Desulfotignum sp.
GGTGTTTGAAAGCATGCCCGGGGCCGTGCTGCCCACCCGTACCCAGATTGCCGAGCTGGCATGCCTGTCCAGGGATCTGGGTGTGGGGTATAATGTGCATCTGCCCACTGATGTAAGCCTTACCGGCAATGCGGCAAAAGACCGGCAAAAAGCGGCTGATACTTTTGCCCGGGTGGTGGAATTGTGTGCACCATTGTCTCCTTCCACCCACACCCTTCATCTGGAAATGGATTTTGAAAGCGCATCCTCCGGGGCAATGCCCGACACCGAATCGACCAGTAACGCAGATGAGTTACTTAGAAGAAGAGATAAAAAAGATGTGTCCGCCTGGCAGGAACGTGCCCGGGATGGCCTGGACCGCCTGATACCGCTTCTGGGCGATCCCCGGGTGGTGTCCCTGGAGACCCTGGATTATTTGCCTGCCCTGCTGCAGCCTTTGGCAGAAGCCCATGATGTCGGGATCTGTATTGATGCAGGCCACCATTTTCTCTATGATTATGATCTTGCTCACAGTTTTCAAATGTTCAAGGACCGCCTGTCCCTGGTCCATCTCCATGGGGTTGCCTGTTCCCCGAAAGGAAAAAAGGACCATACCAGCCTGGATCATCTTGCGCAACTTCAGATGCATCTGGTGCGCAGTCTGTTGGAAGGCTATGAAGGGACAGTGAGCCTGGAGGTGTTTAACCGGCAGGACCTGAACCGGTCCCTGACAGTGTTGTCTGATATGTTTTATGACATCCCCTCATATTTGCCGGCTTGAACCATTGATTTAAAATGTGGTACGCTTCATCATATGAAAATTGTTTGTACAGGCTGTATCCAGATCCATTTTATTTTTCGGATCTGTCCGATGCAGGCTGGTGATATGTGAACAGGAAAACCATTATGCCATTGGTACAAAAAAGAAGAAAAACCCGACAGATCCGCGTGGGTAATGTGCCTGTGGGTTCGGATGCACCGGTTTCGGTCCAGTCCATGACCAATACCCCCACCCGGGATGTGACAGCCACGGTCGGCCAGATCAAAAGTCTGGCGGCGGCCGGGTGTGAGATCATCCGGGTGGCGGTGCCGGAAATGGCGGATGCAGACGCCATCCGGCAGATCAAAGACCAGGTGACCATTCCCGTGATCGCGGACATCCATTTTGATTACAGGCTTGCCCTGGCCGCGGCTGAGTCCGGAGCAGATGCGCTGCGCATCAATCCCGGCAATATCGGGGCCCATCACAAGGTGAAAAAAGTAGTGGACTGTGCAAAAGCCCATGGCATTTCCATCCGCATAGGTGTCAATGCCGGATCTTTGGAAAAAGAAATTGAAAAACGGCTGGGGGCCACTTCCGAGGCCATGAAGGAAAGCGGCCTGGCCAATATCCGGATGCTGGAAGATCTGGGGTTTTATGATATCAAGGTGTCGCTGAAAGCATCGGATGTGGCCCGCACCGTGGCGGCCTACCAGCTGCTGGCCCAAAAAACCGATGTGCCCTTTCATGTCGGCATCACCGAGGCAGGCGGGCTGTATGCCGGCATCACCAAATCCGCCATTGGTATCGGCATGCTGTTGTCCCTGGGACTGGGGGATACCATCCGGGTGTCATTGACCCGGGATCCGGTGGAAGAAATCCGTACCGGGTATGAAATCCTGCGGGCATTGGGGCTGCGGAACAGGGGGCCTGAGATCATTTCCTGTCCCACCTGCGGCCGGTGCAGGATCGATCTGTTTAAAATTGCACAGGATGTAGAAAAAGCTTTACTTGAACGCGATTCTCAGATTAAAGTTGCCATTATGGGATGTGTGGTCAACGGGCCGGGCGAAGCAAAAGAAGCTGACATCGGTATCGCAGGCGCAGACGGCACAGGGATTATATTTAAAAAAGGCAGGGTGTTTAAAAAAGTGGCCCAGGACCAGCTTGTGGCACAGCTGCTGTGTGAAATTGATAAAATGACGCAAAATTCGGAGGATGTGAATGGGAGCAAAGAATAAAACGGCAATTACCCCCACCCGGGAACAAGATTACGCCCAGTGGTATCAGGAGGTCATAAAGGCATCGGATATGGCGGAAAATTCACCGGTCAGGGGCTGTATGGTCATGAAGCCATGGGGATTTGCCATCTGGGAGAACATCATGAACCAGATGGATGCAGAATTCAAAAAAACCGGGGTTAAAAATGCCTATTTTCCTTTGTTTATTCCCTTGTCCTACCTGGAAAAAGAAGCCGAACATGTGGAGGGATTTGCCAAGGAATGCGCTGTGGTCACCCACCATAAACTGGAAAAAGGCAAAGACGGCAAACTTGTGCCGGCCGGCAAACTGGCCGAACCTCTCATTGTCCGGCCCACTTCTGAAACCATTATCGGAGAATCCTTGTCCAGATGGACCTCTTCCTACCGGGACCTGCCTATCCTGCTGAACCAGTGGGCCAATGTGGTCCGATGGGAAATGCGTACCCGCATGTTTTTAAGAACCAGTGAATTTTTGTGGCAGGAGGGGCATACGGCCCATGCCACAAAACAGGAAGCAGTGCAAAGAACCATGCAGATGCTTGATCTGTATGCCAAATTTGTGGAAGAACGGCTGGCTATGCCCGTAATCACGGGCCGTAAAACCATTTCAGAAAGATTTCCCGGCGCAGATGACACCACCTGTATTGAATCAATGATGCAGGACCGCCGGGCCCTCCAGGCAGGCACCTCCCATTTTCTGGGCCAGAATTTTGCCAGAGGATCCGACATCCGGTTCCAGAACGAAGACGGGCAGGAGCAGTATGCCTGGACCACCTCCTGGGGCACCTCCACCCGGATGATCGGCGGCATGATCATGGTGCATTCAGATGATGACGGCCTGGTGGTGCCCCCGCGTATCGCCCCGGCCCATGTGGTGATCCTGCCCATCATCAAAAAAGATGATGACAATAAAAAGGTGCTGGAGAGCGCCAAAGCCCTGAAAGCGGCATTGCAGGCCAAAAAATTTTACGGCCGGGCAGTGGAAGTGGAAATCGATGACAGGGATATCGGCGGTGCCAGGGGCTGGGACTGGGTGAAAAAAGGCATTCCCCTCCGGGTGGAACTGGGCCCCAGGGATATTGCCAACAACACCGTGTTCATGGCCCGCAGGGATATGCCGGCCAGCCAGAAGCAGAGCATGGACCAGGAGGTTTTTATCAATACCATCTCCGAGATCCTGGACAGTATGCAACAGAATCTGTTTGACCGGGCCCTGGCGTTTCAGAA
>JAABUD010000149.1 GCA_011389555.1 Desulfotignum sp.
GCCACAGAGGACAGCAACAGGATCAGTCCGGCTGCAAGTAATGTTTTCATCAGATGTACATATCCTTTTTCACGTGTCATGTCTATTTCACTTTTTCATTATATGGCGGTATATGCCATGAATTTTGCGCCTGAACAAAAAAATTGCCAGAATAATACCTCCTGCCACGGCCAGCAGCTTCATATCCCATTGCACCAATGCCCTTCCCATGATCACAAAGGGAATCCCCATGATACCCTGGGTCAGCCATGCGCACGCCATGTAAGGCAGAAACCGGATGCCTGACAAGGGCAGCAGATAATTTTTCAGGGCATAGCTGAGCCCTGGAATCGCCATGAACAAAAATCCATACCCCAGGTGCCGGTTTTCCGGCACCTGGGGTATGGATACGCCGAATTTTTCTGCCAGGGACTGTATCCACCGGCCGGCAACCACCCGGGTGAACCCGTAGGAAACAACCAGATGAAGGGGGGTCACCGCCAGCATGATGACAACACCCCACACCGTTCCGAATCGCAGGCCCAGCAGAACCAGAAAGGGCGTGACAGGGAACCCCACAGCCGGCAGGACTGCATAGGGCAGCAGCACCATTGCCGGATGGACCTGGGGTCCTGAAATATAAGTCCAGAAGGCATCCATATTCCTGTCATTGCCGCAAAAGCGATATTTGATAAAGCCGCATGAAACATCCCTTCATTGTTTGCAGGTATCTTAAATCAAAAACTCTGTTCAGGTCAAACTTTTGTTCAGATCTTCGGGCCAAGGGTCCGATCGGGGGTTGAAATCCCGGGCTGTCCGGTGTGTTCAAAGGCAAGACCACCTTGTTCCGGTGCCTGGAGAAAAACAGACCGGGTTTAATGAGCTGCTTTGACTGCAAATCAAGGACAAACAGCGCATTGAAAATATCCTGGACCGATCGCAGGTTTTACTATAAAGCAGCTGGAACAGAAGAATAGCGCGAATGATAGTCAGAAATAAGAAATGATTATGGCAGTTTTGGCTTTGATAACATGTCCGGCTCCCAGGTGAAATCGGCAGTCACGGGAAAATGGTCCGAAAGATATTGGGTACCTTTGTGGAAGGTCAGGACCCGGGGGGAGTCCGGCCGGATATTTCCCCTGTAGAGGATCCAGTCAATGTGGCGGCCGTCGGATTTTCCGGTAAATCCGTGAAAGGTGCCGGGCGGGTCTTCCGCAAACACCTCCTTGAACCCGTGGGCCTGAAAGGTATGGAAGACGGATGAATCATGGCCTGAATTGAAATCACCGGTGATGACCATTGGCAACTCCGACGGGAACTGTTTCAGAAAGGTCATGACCAGCCCGGCGCTCCGGGCCTGGACCGCCGGGGTAAAATCAAAGTGGGTGTTTGCGGCCAGCACGGTCCGGCCCTGCTTTTCGAACCACCCCACAACGCACTGCCTGGGCCATCGAGACCCGGCCATTTTGGACGGGATATCGGGAAACCGGGAGATGAAATGGTGACGATGCCCCAGGCAGGTCCAGTCTGTGTGAAAAAAGATCATGTTGGACTGCCACCAGGGCAGGTTCCGGTTGTACCAGCCGATATGGCTATATCCCTTGAGCGTTTTTTCCAGAAAATCCGCCTGAAAATGGTTCACTTCCTGGAATCCGATGAAATCCATCCGCAGCTGTTTCAGAAACTCTCCCACAACCGCCTTGCGACTGTCCCAGCGGTTTTCACCGTCCCTGGCCAGGCCGAACCGCAGATTCATGGTCATCACGCTGAAGGAAGCAGGGTCTGTTTTCATGTCAGATGGAACTCTTTTTGTAAATTGTGTGACAACTGCTGTGTCAGTGCAAACGCTTTTTCAACGGTTTTTGCCTGGTCCACATCCGTGTGCGGCATTACTGCCATGGCGGTGGTCATAAGATTACCGGGGATGGACATGTCATTCTCCTGTCAATATTGTGGCGATGGTATGGGAAGGCAGGCTTCTATTTCGCAATATATTCCACGCAAGACTGATTTTTCAGATCCGCATCTGAAGTGATAATCGTGCAGTTGTTCAAATGTGCCGTTGCCAGAATAAGTTCATCGGCCATGGCCAATTTTTCCTGAAGCGCTATATCTGCCGCTGCCAGGGCCAAAAAATCATCTATCGGAATTACCGGTGAATTTTTCATGTATCCACAGGCCAGGAGCGCCTTATCTTCACCCACTTCTCTTTTTAGAATTTTATAGACCTCGTACAGGACGATTGCCGGTAAAACCATGTTGTTCTGATCGGCAAGGTACCTTTCGTATCTGTCGGCCAGTTTGCCGTTGGTAAACCATTCCAGCCATCCGCAGGAGTCAACGATAATCATCAAATCCGATCCTTTTTTTCACGGTAATCATCCGTGTTAACACCTGCTGCAATACCCCGCAGCGATTCAAGCGATGTGTGTGGAATCAGAATGAGCATGTTGTCCTTCTCGATTACCGTCAATTTCTGTTTCGGCCTCAAGTGGAGGCGCTCCCTGACTGGCTTCGGAATGACCACCTGATACTTGCTCGAAATGGTTGTTTGCATAATACCCCTGTTTTATTTATCGATAAAAAGATGGTAAGAAACTGTAGGATGGGAACCTGTTTTTTGTCAACCCAAATATACAAAAATTGGCATTTATTCAGAAGCCTTTTTAAATGGCGATATGGAATAGAATCTGCGGGAATTATTGGACATGGCCCGGATGAAAAAAAAGCCCCCCGGTGATTTCGCCGGGGGGCTTGCTGTCAGACCTGAATATCCTGTGTTTGTTTATGCAAGGCAGGCTATCCCAGGATTTTGTTCAGGTCCTGGTCCGGGGTGCTGATGGGGGTCAAATTGTAATTTTTCACCAGCACATCCAGAACATTGGGGCTTACAAAAGCCGGCAGAGATGGGCCGATGTAAATATCCTTGATGCCCAGGTGCAGCAGGCTCAGCAGGATGGCCACAGCCTTCTGTTCGTACCAGGACAAAATGAACGACAATGGGAGCCCGTTGACATCCGTGTCAAAGGCTTTGGTCAATGCCACGGCAATGAGCACGGCGGAATGGGCGTCGTTGCACTGACCCACATCCAGAAGTCTCGGGATGCCGTTGATGTCGCCCAGCTGTTTTTTGAAAAACTTGAACTTGCCGCAGGCCAGGGTCAGTACAATGCTGTTGTCCGGGGTTTTTTCCACAAATTCGGTGTAGTAGTTCCGGG
>JAABUD010000150.1 GCA_011389555.1 Desulfotignum sp.
CCGGAAGGCACGGCCGGCATCACCAACTGGTGCAATGATGTGGGGGCCCTGCCCACCCGCAACTTTACCACCTCCCACTGCGATTATGCCGACAAAATCAATGGCAAGGCCATCCTGGATGAGTTGAAAATCACGGACAAAGGGTGCTTTTCCTGCCCCATCCCCTGCGGCAAGTACGGGCTGGCAAAAACCAGACTGGGCAACAAATATGTGGAAGGCCCGGAATACGAAACCCTGGCCCTGGTGGGCAGCAACTGCGAACTGGCCGACATCCATGCCGTGGCCCATGTCAACTGGGTGTGCGATGAACTCGGTCTGGACACCTGCTCGGGCGGGGCCGTGGTCTCCTTTGCCCTGGAGTGCTATGAAAAAGGCCTGATCTCAAAAGAACAGATGGGCATGGACGTAAAATGGGGAGATCTGGATTCCATCGTCCATATTTTAGAAAAAATCGCCAAACGGGAAGGCATCGGCGATGTGCTGGCCGACGGGGTCCGGAAGGCCGCTGAAAAAATCGGTGGCGACAGTTCGAAATTCGCCATCCATGTCAAAGGCCTGGAATGGACCGGGTATGAATCCAGAAACGCCCCGGGCATGATGCTGGGATACATGACCGCGGATGTGGGGGCCCACCACAGCCGGTGCTGGGTGCTGGGATCGGATGTGGCCAATGCCGTGGGCGGCAGCCAGGATGCCAATGTCCATGACCTGATCTCCCAGGGCGCGGATTTCGAAACCATCCCCAAGGCGGACCACAAAAACGTGGTGCCCCTGGTGCTCAAGTCCCAGCACCTGCGGCCGGCATTCGACATTCTGGGCACCTGCCGGCTCCAGTACATGGAGATCGGCCTGGAAACCCAGTATTACGAGGAACTGTATTATCACGCCACCGGGAAAAAACTGGATTTCAACAAGGACCTGCTGCACCTGTCTGAAAAGATCTGGCATTTGAACCGGATGTTCAATAAAAGGGAGATCCCGGATTTCGGCCGGAAATACGATTATCCGCCCCCGCGGTTTTATGAGGAACCCATTCCTTCGGGCCCCAACAAGGGGCACAAGGTGGAATTCGCCGTGATCGAAGAGATGCTGGATGCGTATTATGCGGCCCGGGGATGGGACACCAACGGGATTCCCACCAGAGAAACCCTGGAAAAATTCAACCTGGCCGTGGAATGATCACCATCACGCTGAATATGTCTGAAAGCCTGCTGAGCATCCTCAGGGATGCCGGCAGGCCCGGACAGCCGACCCGCCGGTTCCGGGTGCAGGCAGGCACTTTGGTCCGGCAGATCCTGACAGGCCAGGGCATCAGCCCTTTGCTGGTGCCCATGATTTTTCTGGACAACCGGAAAGTCTCCGTGGACACGCCTTTAGAAGCCGATGGTATCCTGACCCTGCACGGCCCTTTGGCCGGGGGATGATGCTGACAGACAAACAGATTCTGCAATCCGACCCGCGCCAGGATCCAGCCGTTTTCATTCCAAATCAATCGTTTTTCCTTCTTACAATATGTAATATAATGCAAAATTATATTGATTTATCGATTAATTTTTATTACATTGCATATAGAAAATCGTTCATATAATATTTTGCAATACACAGCAAAAAGAAAATTTATGATAGAGGCCCTGAAAAAATACAACTTCTGGGATGCAGCGGTGAAAGGCACGGGTATCACCCGGCCGATATACCTGGACCAGCTCGCCCGATTGAATACCGGCAAAACCATTGTCACTGTGACCGGATTGCGGCGGGTGGGAAAAAGCTTTATTGTCCGGCAGTTTATGGATCACCTGATCCGGCAGATGAAGGTGCCTCCCTGCCAGATTTTTTACGCCAATCTGTTCCTCAGGGAACTTGGCTTTCTCAGAGATCCGGACCGGTTCCAGGAAGCGGTGACATCCTGGCAGAAAAATCTGAATGTGGATACTGGCCAGCGCATGTACCTTTTTATCGACGAGGTACAGGAGATCAAGGACTGGGAAAAACTGGCGGGATCATTTTTTGAAGATTATACGGCTGAATACAAGATCATCATCACCGGTTCCAACTCAAAGCTCCTCAGTGGTGAACTGGCCACCTACCTGGCAGGCAGGAGCCACGAACTCCGGGTGTTTCCCCTCTCCTTCAATGAATTCTGCACTTTCACGGAGCAGGATGGAACCCGGGAAAATCTCCTGACGTATCTCACCCACGGCGGAATGCCTGAAATTGTGCTGGCGGACAACCACTTTGCAAGGAACAATCTGATCGAAACCACCATTGATTCTGTGATCATGCGGGATATCGTGGCCCGATACGAAATCCGGAACGTGCGGCTGCTGAAAAAAATTGTGGAATATGTCAGTGCTTCGGCTTCGGACGAGGTGTCCCGGAACAGGATGGCCCACCTGATCGATGAATCCGGCAAACGGGCATCCGTCCACACAGTGTCCGACTACCTGGAATGTTTGAAAGAGGCCTTTTTCATCCATGAATGCCCCGTGTTTTCCCATAAGAAAAACGATTATCTGAAATCCGGCCCCAGGAAAATCTACCTCAATGACCTGGTTTTCATGAAAAAGGACCAACGATTCGGGGGATACGGCAAGCAGCTGGAAAATCTGGTATATATGGCGTTGAAAAGAAAAGGCTTCACCATATCCACGGTCAGGACCGGCAAGGGCGAGGTGGATTTTCTTTCTCAAAAAAACGGAGACCGGGCCTATTATCAGGTGGAGTGGACGATCAATGATCCGGGCAGTGAGACATACGGCCGGGAGTTTGAAAGCCTGCTGTCCATACAAGACCATTATCCCAAGCACATCATTACCATGGATGACCTGCCTTTGCCGCCCCGAAAAGGAATCCGCCATATCCCGGCCCTGGATTTTTTTTCCTCAGACAACTGAATCAGAAAGGAAATTCTTCGCTGGTATCGATCCGCTGCTCCACTGCCTTTTCCACGGGTTTTTCCGCTTTCCTGTGCACAGGGTTCCCGTCCACATAAATGGCTTTGTAGGGTTTGGTGGGGCAGGCATATTCACATCCCCCGCACCCGACGCAGATATCCGGATTCACTTTTGGAATCAACAGTTCGCGGTCCGGCAGCGTGAGGTAATGAACCATGTCCACGGCCTTGGTGGGACAATGCTCGGAACAGGCCCCGCAATTGGTGTTGTCCGTATACACCA
>JAABUD010000151.1 GCA_011389555.1 Desulfotignum sp.
TTGGCAAACGCACGTTTATCAAGGCTCAGGGGCAACTCGCAACATAAGATAATAAACCTTAATTTTTATCCGATGCCATATCCAGCGATTCTTGCATCCTCACCGCCATATCAGCCATGGAAATAGATTTTGGATAAGGGTCATGGCTTGCAATATGTGTTAACGGATGCCCCGACAGTATCCTCCATTTCGGCACCAATTCTTCATAGGTTTGTTTTTCAACCATCACGCAATCAATTTTTTATGAAGTTTGCAGCCACCTTGTTCCTACCCGTTTGTTTTGCTTTGTAGAGCGCTTCGTCGGCGGCTTTTACAAGCATTTCCGCATCAACTGACATGGCAGCTTCAACGGGACTGAAACAGGCGAAACCGATGCTCACAGTGATGGGTATCACACGGCCCTCCCACGCTATCTGCATTTCTTCCACAAGTTTTCTTATCCTTTGGGAGGTCTGAAATGCCTGTTTTTCATCGGCCTCAGGCATCACCAGAAGAAACTCGTCGCCTCCATATCTGGCAAGCCAGTCCACTTTTTCCCGCGTGCCGGATGTTACCCTGTTGACCAATTCCACCAGTATCCTATCACCGCATTGATGACCATAGGTGTCATTCACACTTTTAAACCGATCGATATCGAACATTGCCAATGATATGCTGCGTTTGTACCTCAACGAACGGCTCACCTCCCTGTCGAGGTTCTCCGAGATATAAAGCCGGTTGTAGCAACCCGTCAAATTGTCCGTAATGGAAAACTGCCTGATTTTTTCCATGGCACTCTTGAGATGATTCGTACGGTCCTCGACAATATACTCAAGGTCTGATTTGTGTTGCCGAAGTTCATTCTGAGATTTTTGAAGCAGAAAAAGTGATCTGGACAGTTTGAAATTCAAATAGGCGTGTTCACAAAGCTGTTGCGTGACATACCAGAGGAATTCGACTTTTTTGTCAAACTCCTGTCTGGGCATGTTCGGCATATCCCTGAAGGCTTTGATCATCATTTTTTCGTCGGCCCCGATTTCCCGGGCGTATTCCACAACCCTTCTTTCATTGACATCCGAAAGATTCCCCTGTCCAATCAGCCAGTTGCCAAGATGCCTGCCTTTCACGACAATGGGTGCGCTGGCATCGACAAAACCAATCCCATAGCAGGCGCGGGAATAGGGACGTCCCAGTTCCACGGATTTATTCCCCAATATCTGGGCGGACAGGTGACACCGTTTCCTCCCGGGAGATGTGCGCCGAATAATGGTGCATACTCGGCTGTGATTTGCCGGCGGTGTAATCGGTTCACCCGTTTTGTCCACCAGGGTGGATGCCACACCGCATGCATCGGCAAAGGATTCGTTAATGCGCTTTAATTCAGTGATATCAAAAAGATCCAACAATTCGAAATCTTCGATTGTTTTTTCATTTTCATCCATCATATCAGTCCCGCTGAACAGCTCTTTCATTGTTTCACTCCATCGGCAACGCTCAGCACGATTTGTCCAAAACTTCCCGCACCTTTTCCGTCATGTCCGCCATGGAAAACGGCTTCTGGATAAATGCCACCCCTTCATCCAGCACACCTTGATGGGCAATGACGTTGGCAGTATAACCGGACATGAACAAAAGCCGGATGTCCGGATAAAGATCAGTGATTTGTCTGGACAGGTCTCGGCCGTTCATCTCCGGCATGACCACATCGGTCATGAGAAGATGAATTTCATCTGCATGGGTTTTGGCCAGGTCTATCGCCTCACCAGGTGTGGCAGCCGATAAAACCGAATACCCTATCCTTTCCAGCATCATCCGGGTCATCCTGAGAATGGTGGGTTCATCTTCCACCAGCAGGATGGTTTCTGTCCCCCCGGCCGCTGCTTTTTTTTCAGGGACGGCTTTGTCAGTGTCTTCATCAGTAAAAATCCGGGGGAGGTAGATTTTGAAAGTGGAACCCTGACCGGGTTCACTGTATACATTGATAAAACCTTTGTTCTGTTTGACAATGCCGTACACAGTGGCAAGCCCTAAACCGGTGCCTTTGCCAACCGCCTTGGTGGTGAAAAAAGGCTCGAACAGATTGTCCAGGGTGTCTTTGTCCATACCGCAGCCGTTGTCACTGACCGCTAACAGCACAAAATCCCCTGGTATAAAACCAGGGTGTTCGCTGCAATATTCCTCATCGAATGATTTTCTTCCGGTTTCTATGGTGAGTTTCCCCACTCCGTCAATGGCATCCTTTGCGTTGATGCACAGATTGGCAAGGATCTGATCGATCTGTGACGCGTCCATTTTCACCGGCCACAGAAGAGTAGCCGGTTGCCATACCAGATCGATGTCTTCCCCGATAAGCCGGCGCAACATATTGAGCATGCTTTCCACGGTATCATTCAAGTTCAGCTGTTTGGGAGAGATGGTCTGTTTTCTGGCAAAGGCCAGCAGTTGTTTTGTGATGTCTGCCGATCGTTTTGCAGCTTTCTGGATTTCTTTCAGATCGGAACATAGTTTGTGT
The DNA here is from genome assembly GCA_011389555.1 of Desulfotignum sp. Lineage (GTDB taxonomy): Bacteria > Desulfobacterota > Desulfobacteria > Desulfobacterales > Desulfobacteraceae > Desulfotignum. The sequence continues at coordinate 2,492 of JAABUD010000151.1, forward strand.
TTGTCATCTATTCGCAACAGGGCCAGTTCCGTATGCCCCAAAATCACCCCCAGCATGTTATTGAAATCATGGGCTACACCGCCGGCTAAGCGGCCCACGGATTCCATTTTCTGGGCTTGATTTAGCTGGGTCTCCATTTTTTTCAGATCGGTAATATCTGTGGCAATCTGCATCCGGACCAGGCGGCCGTCTGTCCATTCAATGGCCCGGTCGTAATTGATATAATACCTGCCTGTGACAGGGTTCTTGTCATCCCATATACGGACACCTGCCGGTTTACCGTCTTTGTTGACCAGCTGATTATTTGTACAGCATTCGCAGGGTTCTGAGTTGAGTCAATACTGTCCAGAATTGTCAGAATTCTTTCATGGGCCTGATTCAACTCTTTTTCAGCCTGCTGCCGATCTGTAAGCGTTCTGGCAAGGATAAACGCCAATAAAAAAGCGATGACCAGCGCTGCGATTAAAAGGCTGAAGATTATGAGAAGTGCTTTTTGATATGTATTGCTTATGGTTTGTTCTGACTGGCTTTGAACAAGCCCGGAAATGGATTCAAGCTTGTTGACAAGGTCATCGTGAAGCTTTTTTGATTCCTGGTTAATGAGTTCATATGCTGTCCTGGGCCTGAAATCATATTGCAACTCAATGATTTTATC
>JAABUD010000152.1 GCA_011389555.1 Desulfotignum sp.
GCAAACCTACAGTGGCCCTCATGGACATGAATATGGTGTTCGGTGATATCCCCATGTTTCTGGACATATCACCCAGGCACCACTGGGGGGATATTACCAAGAACATCGAGCGGCTGGATGAGTTTTTCCTGTCCAACATCCTTTCCAAAAACGCCACCGGCCTGCATGTACTGCCTTCTCCCAGGTACCTGGACAACCACCCCATGCCCACACCGCCCATCATGGAAACCCTGCTGAACCTGATGAAACGAAAATATGATTTCATTGTCATCGACCTGGGGCAGTCCATCAATGAAACTGCACTCAAGATTATCCAGCTGTCCACCGTGGTCGATATTATCACCATCCAGACCCTGCCCTGTCTGTCCAATGCGGCCCGGTTGATCAAATCCCTGCTCCAGTACGGGTATACGGATCAGTCCCACCTGCACATGGTGTTGAACCGGTATATCAAAAAAGGGCTGGTAAACCTGGAAACTGCGGAAGAGGGCCTGGGGCAGGAAATTTCCTGGATCATCCCCAATGACTATCCCACCACCATGTCAGCCATCAACTCAGGGACACCCCTGTTTGAAACCGCCCCCAAATCCAGAATCGTTAAATGTTTTGACGAGTATGCAGAGACGCTTCTGCCCGATAAAAAAGAAAAAAAAGGATGGTTTTTCTAAATGGCTACAATTCCACCGATTCAACCTGCATCCACAAAAAAATATGTGCCGGATGAGTATTTTGAATTCAAGGCAAAGATCCATGAAAGGCTCCTGGATATTCTGGACCTGTCCATTATTGAAACAATGGACAAAGAGACCCTTATCGGCCAGATCAAGCAGGTGACCGAACGGATCCTGCACAAGGAATCCGAGAACATGCCCCTCAATTTTTCCGAGCGGGAAAAGATCGTATCGGAAATCATTGATGAAATTCTGGGATTGGGGCCGTTGGAACCGTTTTTAAAAGACCCCACCATCTCCGATATCCTGGTCAACTCCTACAAGCATATCTATGTGGAGCGGTTCGGCAAGCTGGAACAGACCGATGCCAGGTTCCAGGATGACAACCACCTGATGAAGATCATCGACCGCATTGTGTCCTCGGTGGGGCGGCGTATTGATGAGTCCAATCCCATGGTGGATGCCCGGCTCATGGATGGTTCCCGGGTGAATGTGGTGATCCCGCCCCTGGCCCTGGACGGGCCCTTGCTGTCCATCCGGCGGTTTGCCGTGGTGCCTTTGGAACTGGACGACCTGGTGAAAAACGAGACCCTGGTGCCGGAGTTCAAGGACATTCTCCAGAGCCTGGTGAAAGCCAAGCTGAACATCCTGATCTCGGGAGGAACCGGCTCCGGAAAGACCACGCTGCTCAATGTTTTGTCCCGGTTCATCCCGGAAAATGAACGGATCATTACCATCGAGGATGCAGCGGAACTGCAGCTCAAACAGGAGCACATTGTGCGCATGGAAACCCGGCCCCCCAATATCGAGGGCAAAGGCGAGGTTCTCCAGCGGGACCTGGTGAGAAACAGCCTGCGGATGCGGCCGGACCGGATCATCTTAGGCGAGGTGCGGGGTCCGGAATCCTTTGACATGCTCCAGGCCATGAACACCGGCCACGAAGGATCTTTGACCACCGTCCATGCCAACACCCCGAGGGATGCGCTCATGCGCCTGGAAACCATGGTGGCCATGGCCAATTTTGATATTCCCACGGAATTTATCAGAAAATTCATCAGTTCGGCTATCAATATCGTGATCCAGGTGTCCCGAATGGTGGACGGGAAGCGCAAGCTGGTGAGCCTCCAGGAGATAACCGGCATGGAAGGCAATATGATCACCATGCAGGAGATCTTTTCCTTTCAGCAGACCCGGGTGGATGCAGACGGCAATGTCAAAGGGGTCTTTAAATTCAACGGGATTCGTCCCAAATTCATCGACCGGTTTAAAATTGCCGGCATTGAACTCAAACAGAACGCTTTTGACCAGTCGTTCCGGTTTGAGGTGTAGCAGGTCACAAGGAGGGTTTGATTTATGGATTTTATGATCATCAGTGCCATCATATTCATTATGGCCCTGGTCATAATCGAGCTGAGCCTGTATTCATACCGCAACCTCAAGGCCACCCGGCGGGCCAAGATAAAGAAACGTTTGCGCAAATACACCTTTAAGGAAACACCGGGCGGGGAGATTGTCAAAAACAGGCGGCTCAGCGACATTGACCTGCTGAACAGGGTCCTGCTGTCCTCCACCACCATCAAGAACCTGGACCAGTTGGTGCTCCAGGCCAATGTAAAATTCCCTCTGAGCGTTTACATCCTTACGGCCTTTTTCCTGGCCGCCTTCAGCGGCATGATCGCCCTGATCCTGTGGAACAGCATGGTGATATCAGTTATATGTGCCTTCTTTGCCATGATGCTGCCTTATATGTATCTGGTGAACCTGAAAATCAGGCGCGCCCGGAGATTTCAAAGCCAGCTCCACGAGGGCCTGGATTTGATCGCCCGGGCGCTTCGGGCCGGGCATTCCTTTACCAGCAGCATGCAGCTGGCCAGCGAGGAGTTTGACGATCCCCTGGGAACCGAGTTTGAAGAGACCCTGGATGAGATCAATTTCGGGGTGAGTGTGCCGGATGCCCTGAGAAACCTGATGAACCGGGTGGACTGCAGGGAACTCAAGTTTTTTGTGATGTCCGTGATCATCCAGAGAGAAACCGGCGGGAACCTGGCAGCCCTGATCGAAAGCCTGGCCCATATTGTCCGGGAGCGGTTCCGGTTTGAGGGAAATGTCCGGATACTGTCTGCGGAAGGGCGGCTCTCCGGGGTGATTCTTATCATGATTCCCATTCTCATCGGGCTGTTTATCTACATGACCACACCCGGATTTATCCAGCCCCTGCTCGAGGAACCCATCGGCCATATCATGCTGGCCACATCCGGCGTCTGTATTATTTTAGGCGCCATAGTCATAAAACAAATGGTTAAAATTGATGTATAACAATCCGGATTTTTACTGATGACTGCTTTTTTGAACCAAGATTTGTCCGCTATCCTTTTTCCCATATTTTTTGTGGCTATTTTCCTGTTCTGCATGGGGGTGGTCATGTTTGTGCGGCAGCGGAACAAAAACAAGGCCATGGTCAAACGGATTC
>JAABUD010000153.1 GCA_011389555.1 Desulfotignum sp.
CAGAAAGCCGTGGCCGTACTGTTGGCCCTGCTGCACCTGGGCGTCAAAGGCATCCGCTTAGGGCCCACGCTGCCGGCATTCGTGTCCCCCACCGTGCTCAACGTGCTGGTGGAAAACTTTGACATCAAACCCACCGGCGATGTGGACGAAGACATCGCCGCCATGATGGCCGGCAATTAAGATCTGATCGTTTTTTTCCTGGTTCAGGCCATGCTTTCCACATGGCCCGGACCAGGGAAACACATCAGGTTGTCAGGTGTCATTGTTTCGGGCCGGCTCCAAAATGGCAATGCGATGAAAAACGCGGGAGGTGTTCATGGAACAATTTTACAAAGAACGATTTTACGTTCAACGCGATCTCATTATAAAAACAGCCGCTTTGACAGAAGTGAACGAAATTATCGAGATGGCCCGGGAGTCCCTCCGCACCCTCATCCCCAATGCCATGGAAGTCTGTATTCTACTGATCGATCCGGATGCATTGAAATATACACGACCGCTGCAGTGTGCCCTGTACAAAAAACCGGTGGACTGTCAATCCTGTAAACGACATCGGCCGGCCGTGCAGAAAGCAATCACACAGAAAAAAGCCGTTGTGGTGCCAAAAAGTGAACCGGTCCGGCGACCCGATGGCACCATGGTCGCCATCGGATATGAATGTGCCGTGCCCGTGTCTGTCGAAAAACAGGTCGTGGCAGCAGTCAGTGTTGTCATCCAGCCGATGACCCGGTTTTCACGGAAAGATTTTTTTCTCATCAGAGATATGGCCGACATTCTGGGCGCTATTATACTGAATGCCAAACGGCAGTGGCAGATCACCCAGGAAAAAATTCATATCAGCAAGACATTGACCCACCTTTCCCCTTTCGTACCGGAAGCGGTCCGGCATATGGCGGACAAACACCCTGAACAGCTCACAAGGGAAAAGGAACGAAAAGAGGTTACCGTGCTGTTCCTGGATTTGGAAAATTACACCAAGCTGTCGGCGAATCGACCGGAGGCGGAAATCAACACCATCATCGAACGGATGTTTTCCACGTTTGTGGATCCCATCCACCGGTCCCATGGGGATATCAATGAAACTTCCGGTGATGCGCTCATGATTCTTTTCAAAAACCATGACGCCCGGACAAACGCGATCAATTCCATCAAGGCTGCGTTTGAAATCATGGATCAGAACCGGATCATCAGCCGGTCCCTGCCAGATGACATGCCTCCTGTTCCGGTGAATATCGGTATCAATTCAGGGAGTGCGCTCTTGGGAATGACCCGGCTGAAAGGTGATCTGGGGACCCGAATGACCTATACGGCCACCGGCACTGTCACCAATATTGCGGCCCGGCTGTCTGATTATGCCAGCGGTGGCGATATCCTTATCGGGGAAGAGACCCGAAAACTGATTCAGGATATCTGGAGGGTCTACGACAGGGGAAACGTCAACTTAAAAGGGATCGACACCCCCATGCCGATATATTCCATGTTACCGCATCGGCCGGGCAAGCCGGAGGAACAGATCATCCAGGACACCACCCCGTGACCACCCGAAGGAGAGAACCATGAAATTCAGTGCATTGAATGAATGCAGGCAGACCATTTCCGATGAGGACATTGTCAAAGCCATGAAAAAAATCCCCGGATACCTGGACATCACCCCGTCCGATTTCATGGAAATATATCGGGTGGCCTATGATCAAGCCCTGCACCGGTTGAGGCATGCCATCACTGCGGAACAGATCATGACAAAACGGGTGATATCGGTTCCGGAAACTGCGCCGCTTGCCGACGTAGTCCGGCTGCTGGCGGACCATGACATATCCGGGATCCCGGTGGCCCGACCGGACCTCACCCTTGCCGGGGTCATCTCTGAAAAGGATTTTCTGTCAAAAATGGGGGGCGGCAGCCAGAGCCCGCCTGGTGTAAATTTTTCCGAAATTGCATGGTCCTGGCTCGGGGCGTTTTTCGGGATCACGCCGGTGGCTTTGCTGCAGTACAGTTTTTTTTCTGACGGGGACCTGGTGTTTCTCATCGGGTCTTTCGGGGCCTCTGCCGTATTGATTTACGGAGCGGTGCGAAGTCCCCTGGCCCAGCCCAGAAACCTGGTGGGGGGACATGTGGTTTCCGCTGTCATCGGGGTGGCTGCCTGGCAAGTGCTGGGGTCTGCCCCCTGGCTGGCTGCCGCCTTTGCCGTGGCCACGGCCATTGCCGCCATGCACGCCACCAAAACCCTGCACCCGCCGGGCGGGGCCACGGCCCTGATTGCGGTGATCGGCAGTGAAAAAATCCACAGCCTGGGTTTTTTATATGTCCTGTTTCCCGTGCTCACAGGGGTGGTCATCATGCTGGCCGTGGCACTGGTTGTCAACAATATTGCCAGGTCAAGAAAATATCCGGAATTCTGGTGGTAAAATTTACTGTGGTACAAAAAAACAGCCATCCTTATATTTATTGTTTGAATGTGTTATTGTAATATACGTATACACCATGGACCGCCGAGGAGCCAGATGAACCCGACCAAACGATCCACAGGAGGACGGAAGATGAAAAAACTGCCCATCGGGGTCAGCAATCTTCGAGAGATTGTCGAAGAGGGGTATGCCTACGTGGATAAATCCGGGCTTGTCTATCAGCTGACCGAAAGCGGAAAGTACTATTTTCTCTCCCGGCCGCGCCGATTCGGCAAATCCCTGTTCATCGACACCTTGAAAGAGGCTTTTGAAGGAAACCAGGATCTGTTCCGGGGATTGTGGCTCCACGATCACTGGGACTGGGAGAAAAAACATCCTGTGATCCAGATTTCCTTTGGCGGGGGCGTGGTGCGCAACCGGGAGGAGCTGGATCGCCGCATCGTGGATATCCTGTATCGAAACCAGAAGTCCCTGGGAATCACCTGCAGGGACCCTGAGGATGTCCCGGGCTGTTTTGGCGAACTGATTCGAAACAGCGCCGAAAAGTTCGGTCTCCGCGCAGTGGTCCTGGTGGACGAATATGACAAGCCGATTCTGGACAACATTTCGGATACGGCCGCTGCCCTGGAAGTCCGGGAAGGGTTGAAAAACCTTTATTCCGTTATCAAAGACAGTGATGCATGGGTCCAGTTCGCCTTTCTCACCGGCGTTTCCAAATTCTCCAAGGTGAG
>JAABUD010000154.1 GCA_011389555.1 Desulfotignum sp.
TTTCCAAACTTTTCATTCAATAGTCTGATTTTGTATCATTTCAAATAGTTGTCCTGCAAACACCATCTTGTTTCAAGCTATACCTTCAGCAAAATACCATTGCAGGTATAGAATTTCTGTTTGCACATGTCAATAAAAAAACCAGCGGTTCACCGGTTTTTCGTACTCTGGCCATGAAAATCTGACCATGACCTCTTAAATACCTGACAAATTCTGGAGCAGTGGGAAAAAAGATTTTCATGGACCAGTTCCAGTTCAGCAGCATCCGGAGGCCAAAAATCCACAAGATTTACCATGATATCTTTCAGCTGTGTCTGACTGAAGCCATTCACAAGATCAACAAAAACACGACAGATATCTTCCGGTACCGGCGGATCCTCTGCTCCTGCTCCCGGGGATTTGTTTGCCCGGTGATCCAGTGCTGTGAGCACGCCATTTATTGTTGCATCCAGTACGATCTGCGGCAGAAAAACCATGGGACCGGTTCCATCCAGGCGGTCCAGGCGCATGCGCAGTGTCAGATTCAAAAAATAAAAAAGCAGGCAGGAAAGCAGGTGTGCGCCTGGAGCGGATGTATCCCGGGCCGCATCAACCACCGGGGCTGTTCCCCGCACCGTAATCAGTCGGACATCACCTGTCTGCAGAGCCCCTGCCGCCGCCACAAAATCACCGGCCGCATGGTGCCAGGGATAAATTTCATTACCCGTGTGGATGTCATAATAGGCTGTCAGAACATAGGCGATTTTCTCGTATATCCGGGCAGCCTGGTGCCAAAAAATTACCATATGGGTGCCGTCATCCTGCCAGACAGCCACCTGGTTTTCGCCGGATATCCGGGTCACATGGAATTCACAGAATCCGGCAAACCATTCTCCCAGAAAAAATGCCGCAATCTTCCCGGTTGATCTGATTTCACCCGCACCAAATACCCGGGGAATAAAAGACGGTACCACCCGGGAGGCCATGTTTGCCAGCAACTGAAATTCTGTTTTGATGAGGGAGAGTCCCGGTTCTTTTACAGCACCATTGAGTACCAGATAAAGGGGGGAACAAAACCGGGTTGCAATGGTTATTTTAAGGGGATGATAAAAGGCACCGTGTTTTTCCAGGCTGATGTCAAGAGCCTGGATATGGCCGCAATTCTCTGCAAGGGATGTAACAGCCCGGTACAGCATGTCGCTGTTATCTCTGATCAAAAAATTTTGGGCCGCCAGAAAGTATTCCCCCACAGTAAACGCTTCACAGGGATTTTGAAAAAAGTGGTTTGCCGCGGCAGGTTTTCTGTCGTTCCCGCCTCTGCTGTCTACAGTGTTTTTTCCGGACAGGGGCATATCCCACACAGGGCTGCCCGGACCAACCCGGCTGTTGTGGCCCGGCATGTAAAAGGATATATCCGGCCTTAAACTCATGCCTCTCTGTGGGCTGCCAGTTCTTCGATAAGTTGGGGAGCCACTTCATAGCCCAGCTCACGGGCTTTATCACAGTGGTAGATGGCCTTTTTATAGTCTTTAAGTTCCAGAAACCCCACGGCCAGGTTATTATGTGCAACAGGAAATTCCGGCTGCACCTGAACCGCTTCCTGGTTGGCCTTGACCCCTTCTGCATGCAGGCCTTTCATGAAATAGGCCGTACCCAGGGTGGCATATGCCTGAACAAAATATTTGTTGTGGATGATGGCTTTTTTCAGGTGTTTAATGGCCTTGTCCACTTTTTCCTCATCCTCTTTGGGATCCTTGCCGTCCACCAGCTGAAGTAGAACAAAAGCCATATTGGCATACCCTTCGGCAAAACCGGCCCGGGCTTTGGTAGCCCGCTGGTTGAACCGGTAACAGCCTTCCAGATCCCCCCGCTGCAGACAGATACCGCCCAGAAGCACATAGGCCTCCGCCAGGGTGGGGCTGTGTTCAATGGCTTCATGCAGCACTTTTTCAGCTTCCATATATTCTTGTTTTCCCAAAAGGGCCACCCCCAGATTGTAATGGGTGGTACCGCATTCGGAATTCTGGGTCAACTGGTATCTGAGTCTTGCGATATGCTCATCCGCATTCCGGGGCAAATGGTCCTTTTGCTGCGCATCTGACATGAACAACTCCTTATATTTTATACATTTATGTCTTGTGTTACGGGTAAAATTTACTATAATAGACTTTTTGCCACAGGAGTCAAGATCTTTGGGGTCCGGTCTTCGGACAATAATTTTTCTTGCACCCGGATTACGCCTGTGGTAGCACCTGGATCTTTATTTTACAATTTCAGGAGAAGACTTTCATGGAAAAAGGATGCTTTACCGCACTCATCACCCCGTTTACCAAGACCGGAGAACTGGACCAAAAAGGCCTGGAACAGCTCATCGATTTTCAGATCCACAACCAGATCACCGGCATTCTGGTCACAGGCACCACAGGCGAGAGCCCCACATTCAAATGGCAGGAACACAACCATGTCATTGTCCTGGCTGCCAAACAGATCAACAGCAGGTGCCTGGTCATCGCAGGAACAGGCAGCAACAATACCCAAGAAGCCATGGATGCAGCCGCTCATGCACAAAAAGAGGGGGTGGATGCCATCCTCATGGTGGACCCCTATTACAACGGCCCCTCTTCTTTAGAAATCCGCAAAGAATATTATGAAGCGGTGGCCGCCCGGTACCCGGAGCTGGAAATCATACCCTATATCATCCCCGGCCGCACAGGGGCCCAGATGCTTCCCCAGGACCTGGCCATTCTGTCCGGATCATACCCCAATATCACCTGTGTCAAGGAAGCCACCGGCAACCTGGACAACATGAAACGCACCCGCAAATACTGCGGCCCGGATTTTCAAATCTTTTCCGGTGATGACGCGCTGGTGTATGATATCATGACCGACCCGGAAATTCTGGCCTGTGGGGCCATATCTGTCATGTCCAATATCGTCCCAAAATCCATGGCCCGGATGGTGTCTCTCCTCAACCAGGGCAAAACCGACGCGGCCCGGCAGCTTCAGACAGCGCTGAAACCCCTGCTGGACCTGGTGGTGGTCACCACCACCGAAGAAACTTCTTTTGGACCGGTCCTGTGCCGGGCCAGAAACCCCCTGCCCCTGAAAACCATGATGCAGCTGCTTGGCATGCCCGCAGGCCC
>JAABUD010000155.1 GCA_011389555.1 Desulfotignum sp.
AACACCTATAAAGGAGGGAAAAAATGGCAAATGAACACACCAACATGAATGAGACCATCAATGCCACAACCATGAAGGCAGGCAAATACCTGACCTTCACCCTGGCGGATGAAGAATACGGTATCGGCATTCTCAAGGTCAAGGAGATCAACGGCATGATACCCATCACCTCTGTTCCCCGGACCCCGGATTTTGTCAAAGGGGTGATCAACCTGCGGGGCAAGGTGATCCCGGTCATCGATCTGCGACTCAAATTCGGGATGCCCGCCATTGACTACACCGACCGGACCTGCATCATTGTGGTGGAAATCGATGCAAATGACATGACCATCCAGATCGGCATTGTTGTGGATGCGGTCTCTGAAGTCCTCAATATCAAGGAGGAGGAAATTGAGAACGCACCCTCATTCGGCACCAGTATCAACATGGACTATATCCTTGGAATGGCCAAGATCGATTCCGGGGTCAAAATCCTGCTGGATATTGACAAGGTGCTGAGTGCCAAAGAAATTCAGGTGCTGGGAAAAACCATATAAGCACAAAAAAAGAAAAACCTATATTAATCAAGGAGCTGAAAATGAAACACATGAGTCTTAGCGCAAAGTTAATTGTACTATTCCTGCTTGTGGGTTTAATTCCGTTTTTTCTCATCTCTGCCGTTGCCTATTTCAACGCCAGAAACGCGCTGTCTGAAACAGCCTATGGCCAGCTTGAAGCAATGCGGGCCGTGAAAAAAGATCAGATCGAACGGTTTTTTGCAGAAAGGAAAGGGGACATGGGGGTGTTGATGGAAACCGTCAACACGCTAAGGACAGAGGCATTTGACAAGCTGGATGCCCTGAACCAGTCAAAAAAAACCGCCATTGAAACCTATTTTGCAGGCATGTTTTCACAGATGGACATATTTGCCGGCTCCAGGGATGTAAAAGCCCTTTATGACAGGCTGTTGACCTATCACAATGATATGAAAACCTCTCCCACCGGCAATTATGATGTGTCCACTCCGGAATATCAGATGATATGGGAGACCCTGGGTGCTTCTGTGGAAAAATTTTATAAAGACAGCGGTGTGTACGATGTGTTTATGATTTGTGCAAAGCACGGCCATGTCATGTATTCTGCCGCAAAGGAAAAAGATCTGGGGGAAAATCTGGGACATGGCAGATACAAGGATTCAGGACTTGCGGATCTGTGGAAAAAAATAACTGCCTCGGGTGAATCAGCCATTGTCGACATGGCTCCCTATGCCCCCAGCAATGGTGATCCGGCCATGTTTGCCGGATATCCTGTGACAGATGCTTCCGGTGAGATGCTCGGTATAATCGCATTTCAGCTGCCCCTTGACCAGATCAATGCAGTCATGACCACCAGACACGGTATGGGTGAGACCGGCGAATCCTATCTGGTGGGACAGGACAAGCTCATGCGGTCCGACTCTTTCCTTGATCCGGAAAACCATTCGGTCAAAGCAAGTTTTGCCAACCCTGGATCAGGCCGGGTGGACACAGAAGCATCCCAAACCGCTCTTGCCGGAAAAGCCGGGCAGGATGTCATTGCAGACTACAACGGCAATCCAGTTCTGTCCTGCTTTGATACCATAACAGTACAGGATCTTACCTGGGCGATCATCACGGAAATGGATGTGGCAGAAGCCTTCTGCCCCAAAGATGATGAAGGAGAATACTTTTTTAACAAGTATACACAGATGTACGGGTATTACGACCTGTTTCTCTTTAACCCCAACGGGTATGCATTCTATACCGTGGCACAGGAATCAGACTACCAGACCAATTTTCTCACCGGCAAATATGCTGATTCAAACCTGGGAGACCTGGTGAAAAAAGTGTTGCAGACAAACGCATATGCCATGGCTGATTTTGCACCCTATGCTCCCAGCAATAACGAACCCTGTGCCTTTATCGCCCAGCCGGTGGTCCACAATGGCGAGATAGAGATGGTGGTTGCCCTGCAGCTGTCCCTTAAAGCCATTAACGCCATCATGCAGGAGCGGGAAGGCATGGGAGAAACCGGTGAAACCTATCTGGTGGGTTCGGATAAACTGATGCGGTCCGACAGCTTTCTGGATCCGACAGCCCATTCGGTCAAGGCATCTTTTGCAGATCCGTCTAAAGGCAGTGTGGATACTGAAGCGGCAAATATTGCCCTTTCAGGAAACACCGGTGCAAAAATTATCACAGATTATAACGGCAATCCTGTGTTATCAGCATTCACACCGGTAAATATAGGGGATACAGTGTGGGCTTTGATTGCAGAAATTGATGAATCAGAAGCCTTTGCAGCCGTCAATGCCATTAAATGGCTGATTATCATTATTTCCGTGGTCAGTGCAGGGGTGATATTTGCCGTTGCCTTTTTCATTGCCCGGTCCATCAGCAAACCTATCAATACCATCACCCGGGGTATGGATGAAGGGGCCAACCAGGTGGCATCCGCATCCAGCCAGGTATCCTCCTCCAGTCAGTCCATGGCCGAAGGGGCCTCCCAGCAGGCTGCCTCCATTGAAGAGTCCTCTTCCTCCATGGAAGAGATGGCTTCCATGACCAAGAAAAATGCGGAAAATGCCGGCACAGCAGACGGATTGATGAAAGAGGCCAACCTTGTAGTTGGCACGGCCAATGACTCCATGGGCAAACTGACAAAATCCATGGATGATATCTCCAAAGCCAGTGAAGAAACCTCCAAAATCATCAAAACCATTGATGAAATCGCTTTCCAGACCAATCTGCTGGCATTGAATGCAGCGGTGGAAGCTGCCCGTGCCGGAGAAGCAGGGGCCGGTTTTGCCGTGGTGGCGGATGAGGTAAGAAATCTGGCCATGCGGGCGGCGGATGCTGCCAAAAATACGGCTGAACTCATTGAAGGCACCGTGAAAAAGGTCAATGACGGCTCCAAACTGGTTTCCACCACTAATACGGCATTCGGCCAGGTGGCGGACAGCTCTGCCAAGGTGGGGGATCTGATTGCGGAAATTTCTGCCGCATCCAAAGAGCAGTCCAGCGGTATCGACCAGGTGAATATTGCCATCACGGAAATGGACAAGGTGGTGCAGCAGAATGCCGCAAATGCCGAAGAATCCGC
>JAABUD010000156.1 GCA_011389555.1 Desulfotignum sp.
ATTTACGGCCAAGCATCTGCCGGATCCATTTTTTCTGGAAGGGGTCAATCGAATCAGCTTAAGAGACCACCTCTTCCGGGAAGTGGCGGCAAACATGCTGATCCACAGGGAATTTTTACATGCGTATCCAGCCAAATTCATCATTGAAACCCATCGGGTGTTTGCTGAAAACAGCAACAAACCGCATGGACACGGACTGATCGATCCGGCTCATTTTTCTCCCTTTCCCAAAAATCCGGTAATTGCCCGCTTTTTCAAAGAGATCGGACGTGCTGATGAGCTGGGTTCCGGTGTAAGAAAACTTTTTAAATATTGCCGATACTATACCGGGGGTAGAGACCCTGAACTGATCGAGGAAGATATTTTCAAGTGTATTGTGCCACTTACCCCGCAAGCTGCCCCGCAAGTCACCGAGCAGGTTA
>JAABUD010000157.1 GCA_011389555.1 Desulfotignum sp.
AAGCTACCCCCCAAGCTACCCCCCAAGCTGAAAAGGTGAGCAGCATACTCGATTTTTGTCAAACCCCCCGGACCAGAGAAGAAATTCAAATTTTTATGAAGATAAAAGACAGAAAGTATTTTAAGAAAAATTTTCTCCAGCCATTATTGGAAAAAGGGGTTCTGTCCCAGACAATTCCGGACAAACCAAGCAGCCCGAACCAAAAATATTATACAAACAAAGAGAAAAAATAGATGAACAACACGGCAAGCATTGTTTCAAGAGTCTGGAGTTTCTGCCACACACTGCGGGATGATGGCGTCAGTTACGGCGATTATCTGGAGCAGCTCACCTATCTGCTGTTTCTCAAAATGGCAGATGAATATGGCAAAATTTACCAAAAAGATGCCGGGATCCCGGACGAATACAACTGGGAAAGCCTGAAAACCAGAAAAGGCGCGGACCTCGAATCCCATTACATCACGTTGCTCAGGGCCCTGGGGAAGCAGAAAGGCATGATCGGCCAGATTTTTGTCAAATCCCAGAACCAGATCCAGGACCCGGCCAAGCTGTATAAGATCATCCACATGATCGATGCGGAAAACTGGATCATGATGGGCGCGGACGTCAAGGGGGATATCTACGAGGGCCTGCTGGAAAAAAATGCCGAAGACGTGAAAAGCGGAGCCGGGCAGTATTTTACCCCCAGGCCGCTGATCCGGGCCATGGTGGAATGTGTCCGGCCCGAACCGGCAAAGACCATTGCCGACCCGGCCTGCGGCACGGGCGGGTTCTTTCTGGCGGCTTATGATTTTTTAGTCAACGCATACAGCCTGGATAAAGACCAGAAAAAGTTTTTGAAGAATCACACCTTTTTCGGCAACGAGATCGTGGCCAATACCCGCCGTCTGGCATTGATGAACTGTTTTTTACACAATATCGGGGAGATTACCGGTGAGTCCGCCATATCCCCCAATGATGCACTGATTGCCGATACCGGGGTCCGGTACGACTATGTCCTGACCAATCCGCCGTTCGGCAAAAAAAGCAGCGTCACCATCACCAACGGCCGGGGCAGACAGGAAAAAGAGGATCTGCGCTATAACCGGCAGGATTTCTGGGCCACTACCTCCAACAAGCAGCTCAATTTTGTCCAGCACGTCCGCACCATGCTGAACATCACCGGCCGGGCGGCCGTGGTGGTTCCGGACAATGTGCTTTTCGAAGGGGGTGCCGGTGAAACCGTGCGGCGAAAGCTCCTTGAAAATACCGACCTGCACACCATCTTACGGCTTCCCACCGGCATATTTTACGCCCAGGGGGTCAAGGCCAACGTGATCTTTTTCGACAACAAACCTGCCGCCAAAGACCCCTGGACCCGGGAGGTCTGGTTTTATGATTTCAGAACCAACGTCCATTTCACCAAAAAGAAACACCTGATGGCATATGGTGATCTGAAAGATTTCATTGCCTGCTACAACCCGCAAAACCGCCACCAGCGCAAACAAACCTGGTCGGAAGACACCCCTGACGGCCGGTGGCGCAGATTCAGCTATGAAGAGATTATCGGGCGTGACAAAACCAGCCTGGATATCTTCTGGATCAGGGATCAAAGCCTGGCGGATCTGGACAACCTGCCTGATCCGGATGTACTGGCCGAAGAGATCATTGAAAACCTTGAAGCCGGTGTGGAAAGTTTCAAGCAGATCATGGAATCGATCAATGGAAATCATTGAGGTAACGATGGGACACCGTTGAACCACTCAGATTTTATTTCCATCGAATTCGATGGGATCAGAGGGTGTCGTCAATTTTACAGGGCTTCTCCAAGTATCGGATCAGACACTTGGAAAAATCCTGTTTATATCTTGTATATAATCCGCTTGTCCGTGATGATGATGTCCACGGTGTGTTTTCTGGAATCCATCTGGATCTGCTCCACGATCTGCTCTTCAAAGGCAAGGGAGACCTTTCGGCAGGTTTCGGGCAGCCGGGTGATCAGGCGGGTGTAATAATTGTTGCCCAATCCGATGCGGCCCCCTTTGTCATCAAATGCCAGTCCCGGAATAAACGCGATGTCAATATCGTCCAGAGGGACTTTTTTGCATTTTTCCGGGTCCGGTTCCAGTATGTCGTTTTTGTTCAAGACCAGATCCTTGTCATAGTCTGATATTTTACAAAGATTGAACACATTTTTCGTATCTGTAAACACCGGCAGGACGATCGCTTTTTCAATATCAAGGGCTTTTCGGATGATCGGCTCCATGGGAATCTGATCATTGCCGGATACATTCATGAAAGATATCTGGGCTTCTCTGAAATTGGCAAACTCAAACACCTGGGTCTGAATCCGATGATATTTGGCTTCAAGCTCGGGTTTGGTGAATTCATCCAATTTTTCAGCCACCTGTGCCAAGATACAGCTGCTTGCGTTTTTCACCTCTTCCATAATCTTTTTCCCTTATGATTCCAAAAAAAAAATTTTCCAGAATATTATACACAAGTCGCCGATTGTCAACCTGCAATAATCCATTGACTGTTCACAAGTGCCATGTTATTTGATTCTTTGGAAAAGAAAGCCTTGACATGACAATATGAGAAGGAAAAAAATGCTGGATCTGAAATATATTATCACCCATCTGGACACGGTTCAAAAAGGCATGGAAAAACGCAATGCACCCATTGATTTTTCAGCTCTTTTTGAAAATGAAGAAAAAAGGAAAACACGACTGCTGGAAATCGAACAGTTGCGCCATCAGCGCAATGTGGTCTCCGATGACATCGCAAAAATGAAACGGGCCGGCCAGGATGCCCAGCCAAGCATCGAAAAGATGCGGGCCGTCTCGGAAACCATTAAAAACCTGGACCAGGACCTGGCTGAAGTCGAAACCGCCATCCAGTCATTTTTGATCACCCTGCCCAACCTGCCCCATGATGATGTGCCCCAGGGCAGAGACGATACGGAAAACCGGCTGGAAAAAACCTGTGGCACGCCCCGGCAATTCGACTTTCCGGTCCAGGATCATGCCGATATCGGAGAACGCTTGGGGATTCTGGATCTGGGCAGGGCCGCCAAACTGGCCGGATCACGATTTCCGCTGTACATGGGATCCGGCGCCCGCCTGGAACGGGCCCTGATCAATTTCATGCTGGACATTCATACCCGGGAACATGGGTACAAGGAAACCCTTCCCCCGTTCATCGTCAACCGCACCACCATGACCGGCACGGGCCAGCTGCCCAAATTCGAGGAAGACCTGTTCAAACTCGAGGGACTGGACTATTTCCTGATCCCCACCTCGGAAGTACCCGTGACCAATATCTATGCCGGCGAAATGCTGGCGGAAGCGGATCTGCCCTGTAAATTCACGGCCTACACCCCCTGCTTCCGGTCCGAAGCCGGTTCCTATGGCCGGGATACCAAAGGACTGATCCGGCAGCACCAGTTCAACAAGGTGGAAATGGTGAAACTCACCACCCCGGAATCGTCCTTTGATGAGCTGGAATCCCTGCTGGCCAATGCCGAGACCATTCTTCAGCGTCTGGAACTTCCCTATCAGGTCCTGACGCTTTGCACCGGGGATTTGGGATTTTCCGCCACCAAAACCTATGATATCGAGGTGTGGATGCCGGGGCAGGACAAATACAGAGAAATCTCGTCTTGCAGCAACTGCCTGGATTTTCAGTCACGCCGGGCCAACATCCGGTTCAAGCGGGAGAATGTGAAAAAACCGGAATTCTGCCATACCCTGAACGGGTCCGGGCTGGCAGTGGGCAGAACCTTTGCCGCCATCCTTGAAAACTATCAGCAGCCCGACGGAACCGTCATCATTCCCGAAGTGCTGATCCCTTACATGGGAGGTCAAGAAACGATCAAACATGAAAACTGACCTGTTCCCCGAACATATCCGGCCCCATCTCATTCCTCAGCCCAAAGGGGAACTGTATTACCAGTGCCTGGGCTGCGGCGCACAGCATTCCGTGAAAAAACTGCTGTATGTGTGTCCTGAATGCAATGCCGTGCTGATGATCCAGAACCGTCATGAAAAGGATCTGCACAAACTGCCGGGCACCCTGTGGCAGCAGATATTCGATTATCGAAAGATGCTGAAGATCCCCGCGTTAAAAGGGATTTACCGGTATCACGAATTCATCGGCCCCATACTGCCGCTGGAGTCCATTCTCTATCTGGGAGAAGGCCATACGCCCCAGGTGGAAGCCTCTGCATTTCTCCAGGAAAAGGTCGGGCTCCGGTTTTTCTATAAAAATGACGGCCAGAATCCCAGTGCCTCTTTCAAAGACCGGGGCATGGCCTCGGCCTTGTCCAGTATCAAGTATCTCATCGATCAGGGGCTGGTATCGGATGTGATTGCCGTGTGCGCGTCCACGGGAGACACCTCGGCGGCCGCGGCTCTGTACGCATCCTACTTAGGTCCTTTGATCAAGTCCGCCGTGCTGCTGCCCCACAAGAAAGTCACGGCCCAGCAGCTGTCACAGCCCCTGGGCAGCGGGGCCAATGTATTTGAAATCCCCGGGGTGTTCGATGACTGCATGAAGGTGGTGGAACATCTGTCCACCCGGTATCCCGTGGCCCTGCTCAATTCCAAAAATGCCTGGCGGATTCTGGGCCAGGAATCCTATTCCTATGAAATCGCCCAGGACTTTGACTGGGACATGACCCATACGGCCGTGGTGGTGCCCATCGGCAATGCCGGCAATATTTCCGCCGTCATGAACGGATTCCTGAAATTTTTCAGGGCCGGCATCATCGACCGGCTGCCCAAAATCATCGGGGTCCAGTCGGAACATGCGGATCCCGTGTATCAGTATTATCTGGAACCGGACAAGACCCGCCGGGTGTACACCCCGGTGAATACCCGGCCCAGTGTGGCCCAGGCCGCCATGATCGGCAATCCGGTCTCCATGCCCCGGGTGGTGGCCATTGCCGAAGAATACAACATTGCCTCCGGCCAGGATCATGTGTTTTTTGTCCAGGTGACGGAACAGGCCATCATGGACTGGCAGCTCACTGCCAATCAGAACGGTCACATTGCCTGTACCCAGGGCGGCGAATGCCTGGCAGGTCTAGTCAAAGCCAAAGCCATGGGCCTGGTCGCCCTGAACGAAACCGTTGTGCTGGATGCCACGGCCCATGCCATCAAATTTTCCGAGTTCCAGGACCTGTATTTCAAAAACCGGATCCCGGAACCCTATCATATCATGCCGGACCCGGAACGGGTGAACCTGCCGGAACTGATCTCTCCGGACAACCCCGATCTGATCCCGTCCCAGGAAAAACGTCTGGAACAATCGGAATTTGCGCAGTTTGTTCAGGATATTGCCCAGAAAATCGCGCAAAAAATGGACCTGGCCCCTGTTGATAAATGAAACGAACTGAAATCAAATGCCTGGCAGGCCTGGTTTGTATATTCCTTGCCATGTCGGGCGTGACTTCAGCCCTGGCTGCCCAGCGGATAAAAACATCTTATAAACACTACTCCATATTTACCTTTCAGGATAAAAATATCCTGTGCGAGCCCTATATTGTCCAGAAAAACGACTGGCTCTATAAAATTTTCAAGCAAAAAGGAGAGATCTCTGAACAGGATTTTCCTTTTTTCATTACCATTTTCAAACAGCTCAATCCCGACATTCACAACATCGATGCCATTGCTGCCGGCGCCCGGATACTGATCCCGTTACAAGTAGTGAACAAACAGGACTTTACGCCGGACCCTGACGGCATGGTGAAGGTGCCCGTGGTGGAATTTCAAGACCGGACAACCCTTCCCGGTCCGGGATCACAGATCAGAGAATACACCATTGCCCCCGGTGACACGGTATCCAGACTCATGGACCGGGCATTTTTGAAAAAAGGCGGGGGCATCACTTCCGAAGGCCGGGATCTTTTCTATCAGCTCAACCCCCACATCAAAAGCATTCACCGGGTTCACCCGGGGGACCGGATCAAGCTCCCGGCCCCGTCTCTGCCGCACCGGACCCCGGAACCGCTGCTTTTCGAGGACACCACCCGCGCCCCGGTGTCCGTTGAACAGATACAGCATTTGCAGCGATATGCGGCCGCCATCCACAGCACACTGGTTCACCGCGGCAAACTGTACTTTCCCGGCCGAAACGGGGGAAAAGAGGTGGAGCTGGACCTTTCCCGGACACCGCTGATCGAAACCGGGGATTTGAATGAAAAAATCCTGCTGGTGCCGGACCATCCCCTGGGCGGGGGACAACTGCTCGACGAAAGGATGCGCCAGACCATTGCTTCCTACTGGCACCGGGTGAAAATCCAATCCATTGAAACGGTGATCCGGCAGCGGGTGAAAACGACGAGAGGAATGGACATGCCAGACGGCCATTTGTCCGAGTCATGGATTGCGGACATCCTGTCTGACACGCAGTTTGAATATTTTCCAGAAGAAACCATCCGGTTTCAATTGAATCACATCCCGGTATCCGTGGTGATGGACCGTGTCAAAAGGCCGGATGGTCCAGATCTGGTGCTCAATTTCGGCATTGTTTATGGACAGGGAATCTTTGCGCTCCAGGAGGCGGGATTCGAGGTCCTGTCCTTTTCTGTCCGGAGCTCCATCAACGACCAGATACACCATCTGCTGTCCGCTTTGGGCTACCGCGTGTGGCAGGACCCCGCGTTCACCCACAAAGGCACCGTGGAAACCCTGACAGGCATCTATGGAGAACAACCGGAAAACCGCCTGTTCATCTCTTTTTTTTCATTGACACCGGATGCCCAATCTTTTCTGGAAACCCGGCAGATCCGATATGTGTTTCTCAAACCATGAACCGACACAAGGATGACCCATGAAGCTGCCCCTGATATGCATTGTTCTGCTTGGTCTGACCATCGGTGCCTGTACCGGCACCGCCACAAACGATGCCCGGCTGGCGGGTGCGGTGAAAACCCAGGGGGATGCCTTCCTGCTCCAGGGAGAGTATACCGCGGCCCTGTCCACGCTGCTGGAGGCCCGCAAAATGCGACCGGATGATCCATACCTGCTCAACAGCCTGGGACTGGCCTATATGGGAAAAAAAAGAGATGATCTGGCCATCCCTGTTTTCAAAGAAGCCCTGGATCTGAAACCCGATTATACCGAAGCCCTGAACAACCTGGGGGTTGCCTATCTGCGCCAGAAAAAGTGGGATATGGCCATCTTTGCCTTTAAAAAGGTGCTGGAAGACCTGTTATATCCCACTCCCCAGTTTCCCATGTCCAACCTGGGATGGGCCTATCTGGAAAAACGAAATTACATCCAGGCGGAATCCTGGTTTTCACAGGCACTGGATGCATCGCCCGTATTTATGACACCCGCCCATGGGCTGTCCCGGGTCCTTCTTGAAACCGGGCGGGAAAATGAGGCCGTCCAGTTTTTGAAGGCCCGGCTTATTGAGTATCCGGAAACCGCGATTCTGCATGCGGACCTGGCCCGGGCTTATGAGGCACAAGGACGGACAGATGACGCGAGGCAATCCTGGCAGAATGTGCTGCATTATGCCAAAGGGAATGCTGAATTGAAAAAAACCGCCACCGAGCGCCTGTCCGCTTTAGACTAAACTAATCTGATCTGCGGGCGGGGTTCCGTTTCTGTTCCAGTTGAACAATGGACGGGGTCAGGAAAATCAGCAGTTCATTTCGATTGTCTTCCTTACTATTGGTACCAAAAAGTATTTTGCCAATGATCGGTATGCCGGACAAAAAAGGGAGACCATCGTCATTATCGGTTTTTGTCGTTTTGACAACACCACCGATCACCACGGTGTCATTATCATTCACGAGCAGTTCCGTCTTGGCTTCATTCGTAGACAGGTAAGCTTCACCCGAACTGGTTTCTCCAGCAATATCATTTTTCATCAAAGATACCTGCATGGAAATGCGTTCATCCGGGGTCACATGGGGTGTAACGACCAGTTCCAGATTGATTTCTTTGAATTCAGTCGAAACCTCACTGTCTTCCACCACCTGATACGGATATTCCAACCCCTGTTTTATCTTGGCTTCTTTGTTATCCAGGGTCAATATGCGTGGAGAGGATACAATTCTGACTTCTCCCCTGGCTTCTGATGCGGCCAGTTTTGCGTTCAATGCCAGCCGGGAGGAACCAAAGAGCCGGAAAAACGAAAAATCTCCGCTCATCCCCCCGTCCCCGGTGGGGGAATTCACGGAGACATTCATATCATTGACAAACCCGGAAGAGATCGCGGGATCCGTGGTCAGGTTCCAGCCGATGCCGATATCCCTGGAAAATTCTTTGGTGACTTCCACAATTTTGGCTTCAATCATGATCTGGGGGGTCACGGTATCCAGACGGTAAATCATCTCCTGAATCTGATCCACTGTCTCCCGGGTATCCGTCACAATGATCATGTTGCTGCGCTGATCCACGGAGATATTTCCGCGCTCCGGCGTCAACAGGGTCGTGATATGGGGTTCGATCTCTGTTTTGGCATTGGAATAGCTGATGGGAATATATTCAGTGATCAGAGGCTCCAGGCTTTTTTTCTGTTCAAGGGCTTTTTTCTTTGCGGCAAAGGCTTCCTGCTCATCCTGTTCTTCCTGCTTCAGGGTCTGTATGGTGGCGATCCGCACCACATCCCCTTCCATTTTCTTGCCCAGCCCGTTCATTTTCAATACCAGATCCAGTACCTGGTCCCAGGGGACCGGTTTTTCCAGGGACATGGTCACTTTGCCCTGAACATCCTGGTCTATCGCAAAATTCAGGCCGCTGACGCTTTTGAGAATCCGGAACACATTCTTGATATCGGTATCATAAAAATCCAGCTTGATTTTTTCGCCGACATATTTGGGCCGGGGGCCTGGAACGGGCGCAAAATCCAATGAATCATCCGGTGATTGTCCGGCCGTGATGGTTTCCAGCGAGGCCTCCGGCGCACTCGGTGTTGTGCCGTTTTCCATTCCCGACAAGGCGGGAAAACCACTGTCCGGTGTATTTTCTTTTTCAAATTGCGGCAAATTCAGATCCGCCGGTTCAAATTGCAGGGAGATCCGGTTGTGATCCTGAACAATCCGGAAAGGTACTTTTTCCCGGATCATTATTTCAACCTTTGTGTTTCGGGAATCCGCAGGATCGGGTTGCGGCAGAATGCGGTCGACCGCGGCATTGGATGACCGGGCATGTAAAAGCTGTTGATGGACCGCCGGGATCTGTGTGTCGTATAGAATCAACTCCAGCCGGGTATCTGTCTGCCAGAAGGTGTCATACCTCACCGGGTCTGTGGTGGTCACCCGGATATCAGAATGGCCGGCCCCGGTGGTGTTGAATTCAATATGGGTCATCTTTGCAGCCGTTGCCGGTTTCCGTGTGTCCGATGCGACTGACGATTCCGTGTCCATGGATGACGTGGCCGGTGCAGTGGATGCGAAACCATCCGGCAATTGTCGGGTTTCGATTTCCGGCCGGGTTTTATTCAAAACCACCTGCAACGCATTGTCTTTGGCCTCCACCACATACGGCAGGTCTTCATACAGCAAAATCTCGATTTTAGCGGTTTCATTTTCCTGATCCGCATATCCGGTCCGGATGACCTGCACGGGATATTCAGCCTCTGCCGATGACTTGAACTCAGGCCCAAGCCGGGTACCCGGCAGGTAAATGGCAACGCCCAGCGGGAAATCCTGTTTAATGGCGGTATAGGCCGGTTTTGTCTCGGTTTCAATATGTATGAAAATCTGATTGTCCGAGGTCGAAACCGCCACGTCACGAAGCTGATTGATCCGGTCTGCGGATTCTTCCTGAACCATGACATCACTGGTTACCGGCGTGTCGGATCTCAATGGTGCACACCCGGCTCCAATCGTCAAAACCAGCGTCAGCATCAGCATCCGGTCCAGTATCCACCCAATCATGGTGTCACGCTGAAAAAAAGCCATATTATTCCCCATTGTCTGGTTTATGTAGTCTCAATTCCTGAAACCGCTCGGTCGCGACCCCTTTGAAATCCGTCACCATTTCTCTCACAATGATGCGATCGGATTGGATATCCACCACCTGTCCCCCGTTTTTTCCGATATAGGTCCCGATTCTGACTTCATAGCCTTTTCCGGTGGCTTCTTCCACCATGGAGGTTGTAAAGTTTTCTCCCATTACCACGGCCACCAGCTTGAGCTGGCTTAACGACATCTTTTCAAGAGGCGTGAGTATGCGCCGGGGTTTGTCCGGTTTCCGGGGTTCAGCAGGTGTGGCGGGTTTCTGTTGAACCAAAGGCATAAAGGGATTCAGCTTGCTTTTTGCCTCATAAGACAACTTGACCTCATCCAGCCCTTGATCGCCGGTTTTCGGATCCTCTTCAGAAATCTGCTCCTGAACCGCGACCGTTCCCTGTTTTTCAGCCAGCGGCGCCGTTGGTTCGGTTTCAACGGGTGGCTGGGTGTTCTTTTCAGCATGTGAAGACCAGGGAATGGCATGGAGCACAGAAGATGTCCCGGCGGTTTCCGCGGCTGCGGTTTTTTCACAGACGATACTGGCAACGCCCAGCATCACCATCGGAATCAGCAGCCATTTGTTGAGCGGATTTTTCATCTTCTCCTGAAATCAGCCTTTTTTCTTTTTTTTGTTTTGATCGGCATTTTGTTCCTCTTCCACAAACATATAGGTCACCGCGTTGCAGGCCATATCGATCATACCCGAAGCAGATTTGTTCCGTCGCAAAGTGATGTTTCTGATATTCACGATCCGGTTCAGCCGGGACACCTGAAAAAAGAAATCCGCTATCTCGTGGAAACTCCCTTCCACTTTCATGGACAAGGGAATCTCCCTGTAAAAATCCCGGTTGACTTCCGGGTCCGGTTGAAACAGGACAAAATTGAGCCCCGCACTGCTGCCGGCCCTGGAAACACTTTTCAACAAAGAGGGTATTTCTTTTTTATCCGGCAGTGCCCGGGTCGCTATGTAAAATGCCTCTTCCACCTCGGCCATTTTGTCTTCCCATTTTTTCAGGGACCTGGCCTGGCGTTTGACAATATTGAGCTTATTGGACTGGATTTCAAGGGTTTGCTCAGCGTTTTGCAGGTGCGTGTACTTGGGCATGAAAACAAAATAATAAAACCCCCCGCCGATCAGCAACAGTGTTCCCAGGCAGATGAACAGGCGGTGCAACCGGCTCAGTTTTCCCACACGCTCAAAAAAAACTGCCAGTTTTTGTTGTATGACAGCGACCCGTGTGTCTGTCTTTTTTTCCTCTGCCATTATTTGCCTTTTTCTTCCGTGTTTTCAGGCACCAGGGGCTGCTTCCGGCACCGCAGTTCAAATGCCTTTAAATTGACATTTCCATCAAACCGTTTGCTGACAGTCTGTTTCAGATCGACCTCAGAAAACAGATCCGAGCCTTCCAGCTGCTTCATGAAATCAGCGATGGTGGGGTTGTCAAAGGCAATACCGGTCATGGTCACAAAAGTTTTATCCGCGTTGAGGCTTTCCAGCCACATTTTTTCGGGTATCACCCGGGCCTGAAGATCTTCGAGCAACCGCAGCTGCTCCTCTCTTCTGAGTGTAAGGGATTCCACAATGTTGAGTTTGTCTTCAAGAATTTTCAGGCGTTTTTGTATCCTGGATACCCGGTCCGCCTTTTCTTTGTGTATTGCAATTTGCGAATTGATCCGCTCTGTCTCACTTTGTTTTTCCGCAATACGCCGGTCGATTCCCAGGGTGTACCAGGTCAGGCCCACGATCACCAGGACCACGGACAGCAGAAATATCGATACCTGCTGGCGGATATTCTCCCGCTTTCTGGCCAGCCGGAACGGCAGCAGGTTGATGCGTATCATTTATCATCCACCCGGCGCAGGGCGAGTCCCAAAGCGATCGGAGCCAGAGGCCCCACCTGCGATATATATGCCGGAGAAAATGTCTTGTCATTCACTTCGAGTCCGGCAAACGGTTCGATCACAACCACCCTGACATCCATTTCGGTTTCCAGACGGTCCATAAAAGGCTGTATATAAGCCCCCCCCCCGCTGACCACAATCCGGGTGATCCGCTCCTCCTGGGTATTGGACAGAAATGTGTGGACCGCTTCGTTGATTTCTGAGCACCAGATGTCGGCGGCCTGATGGAAAACGGCGGTCATGATTTCCGGATCCGGCGCTTCTGATACCGGGGCCAGCAACATTTTTTCAGCGGTCGAAAGATCTGTGTCAAACCGTGCGGCAAGTTCCTCGATGATCTGAAACGTGCCTGAGCCATTGTCCTGCATCATCATGGAAATATTGTCTTTCACAAGATTCAAAGAGGTTTTTGACGCCCCCACATCCAGCAGCAATGTCAGATCTTCCGGATTCTGTCCGGGCAGGGTTTCATACATATTTTGCAACGCAAACGTATCCACGTCGATGATACTGGCATTGAGCCCTGCCATGTCTGTCAGGGCCATGTATTCCGCCACCAGATCTTTTTTCACCGCCACCAGCAAAACATCCATCTGTTCGGATGAAAATTCGCTTTCTCCCATGATCTGGTAATCGATATTGACATCTTCGATATCATAGGGAATATATTGTTCCGCCTCGGTCACAATGGCCTGCTGAAGATCTTTTTCCGGCACTTTGGCGGTGTTGATGGTTTTGATCACCACGGTCTGCCCGCCTGTGGAAATCGCCACTTTTTTCTCCCGGATTTTCAGCGACTTGAACAATGTCTGGATGGTATTGGCCACTTCCGGCATATCCATGATCCGGCCGTCCGCAATTGCCCCGGGCGCTACCGGGATCATGCCGAATTTTTTCAGCGTATTCCCTTTTTTGGACATCTGGATTTCCGCCGCTTTGATGGTGGCTGCCCCGATGTCCAGCCCCACGAGATGGTCTTTTCTACTAAATCCCATACCCTGTGATCCATGTTCCGGTCATATCATCTTTCCTGTCAGGTGCAGGATTCTCCTTTGTTTTGTATTGATAACCGACGGCATTTTCACTATAATCTGATATGATAATCTTGAATTGTCAAGTGTTATCACATATTTCATACACTTGTCATAGACAAAATCCAGGATTTTGTCAAATTGAAAAAAACAAGGAAAAACCCAATGAATAAAAGACTGCCAGGCCTCTTGTGAAAAAACATCCCTCATGGCCACCCGATCTTCAAAAAGAAAGACCGTTTGTACTGGTCAAAGCATTCACCATCTCCAGCCTGATTGTCATGCTTGCCGCAACGGTCATTATTGCCGCTTTGAATGCCCACTGGGTCAGGAATCTGCTTCTGGAAAAGAGCAAAGAATATAACTCCCTGCTGGTGGAAAATCTGAATCACCAGATTTTTTTGAGATTTGCGGCCCCGGTGGCGTTCAAATATGGCGAGATCAAACTCCGGGAAGCGGAACAGAGCCGGCTTCTGGATGCGGTGATCACCTCCACGCTGCACAGTTTTCACGTGGACATGGTCAATGTGTATGGAACCGACAACATCATCGGGTACAGTTTTGACAAAGAACAGATCGGTAAAGAAAACGCCGGAGGGGTGATGTATGAACAGGCCATGCAGAAAAAAACCACCTCCAAATTGATTCAAAAAGGCAGTTTTCTGGAACTGTTGTTCTGGTTTCCCGAAGAAACCAAAATCGTGACTTTTGCCCCCCTGGTCCAGGAGCTGCAGCTTTCCCGACATGATGAAAAAGAGGTGATCGGGGCCATTGAAATCGTTCGGGATATCTCCCATGACTATCAGCAGGTTTTCAAACTGCAGGGAATGATTGTAACGTCGTGTGCCGCTGTCATGGGTCTTTTGTTCATCGTGTTGCGGTTCGTGGTCAAACACGGGGAAAAAATCATTGAAAAGCGGGCTGAAGAGCGGCTTCGCCTGGAAGAAAAACTCCGCAAGGCCGAACATCTGTCCGCCATCGGGGAAATGACCGCCGGCGTCTCCCATGAAATCAGGAACCCTTTGGGGATTATCAAAAGCTCGGCCCAGCTGATGAAAAAGAAAATGCTCAAACTGGAGGCCCACTCCACGATTCCGGACATCATCCTTGAAGAATCCCGGCGGCTCAACAACATTATCACCGATTTTCTGGATTTTGCCAGGCCCCGGCAGGCGGATTTGCGTCCCTGTAATATCACTGACATTATCGACAAGAACCTGTCTTTTCTGGAGCCCCAGATCCGGGATCAGGAAATCGTCGTTCACAAGGCATTCCATGATCATCTGCCCGACGTATCCGCCGATCCGGACATGCTTTATCAGGCGTTTTTAAACATCCTGCTCAACTGCTTTCAGGCCGTGGGAAAAAACGGATCGGTCACGATTGTGACTGCATGTGATGCCCGGACCGTGTCCATTTCATTCGCGGACAACGGTCCGGGTATCGATGAAGACACAATGGAAAAGATCTGGACCCCGTTTTTCACCACCAAAGACACGGGCACGGGTCTGGGACTGGGTATTGTGAAAAATATCATCGAAGCCCACAACGGCACCATCCAGATATCCAGCGGCAAACCAACCGGTGCCGTGGTTGACATTGTTCTGCCGATGTAGGAGACTGTTTTCATGGAAACCATACTGATTGTTGATGATGAAAAACATTACCGTTTCATTTTAAGCGAAGTCCTTGAAGACGAAGGGTATCGTTCATTCACTGCTGCCAGCGGCATGGAGGCACTGGATCTGTTGAAATCCCAGATCATCGACCTGGTTCTGACCGATGTCAAAATGCCGGGCATGACCGGTATCGATCTGCTGGAAAAAATCAAGGAAATCCATCCGGAACTGCCGGTCATCATCATGACGGCTTTCGGCAGTGTTGAAAAAGCCGTGGAAGCCATGCAGAAGGGTGCGTATACATTTATTCTCAAACCGTTTGAAAATGACGCTTTGATCGCCCACATCACCAAATCCATTTCCATGTACCGGATTGTCCAGGAAAATGCACTTCTCCGGGATACCGTTCAAACCCGGTATCAGTTCGACAACATCATCGGCAAAAGCAAACCCATGCAGAAACTGTACGAAATCATCCGCAAAGTGGCGCCCACCAGCGCCACGGTGCTGATTGAAGGGGAAAGCGGCACAGGCAAGGAAATGGTGGCCCGATCCATCCATTACAACAGTCCTCGCAAGGATCACCCCATGGTGGCGGTCAACTGTGCCGCATTTGCGGAATCTCTGCTGGAAAGCGAGCTGTTCGGTCATGAAAAAGGGGCGTTCACCGGCGCTGCCGCCCTGAAAAAAGGACGGTTCGAGATCGCGGACAAAGGGACCCTGTTTCTGGATGAAATCGGAGAACTGTCCATGCCCCTTCAGGTGAAACTGCTGCGGGTCCTCCAGGAAAAAACCATTGAACGGGTGGGAGGAACCACCCCGATTCCAGTGGACTTCCGACTTATTGCCGCCACCAATAAAACCCTTGAAGACGAGGTGGCAAAAAACCGTTTCAGGGAAGATCTGTATTATCGATTGAATGTGGTCAAAGCGGTCATTCCGCCATTGCGTGAACGCCAGGAAGACATCCCGCTGCTCATGAATCATTTTATTGAAAAATTCACCCGGGAATCCAGCACGGTCAATCCGGTGAAAGGCATCAGCAAAGAAGCGGTTCGGATTCTGTGCGATCACTCCTGGAACGGCAACGTCCGGGAGCTTGAAAATGTGATCGAGAGATCGGTCATCCTTGCATCACAAGAAGTCATCACCCCGGCAGACCTGCCGCCCCGGATGCGCGAGACACCGAAAACCACCCTGGATCTGGATGGTATTCCCGAAGGGGTTGGGCTTGTGGAAACCCTTGCCGCCGTTGAAAAACGCATGATTATCCGGGCCATGACCCTGTCAGAAAATGTGCAGACCCAGGCGGCCCGGATCCTGGGTATTGGAAAAAGCGGGTTGAACCAGAAATTGAAAAAATACAACCTGGACAAGGAACTGAACATCGAATGAAACCGGTACTGGTATTTCCCGAACCGGTCATCCGCCGTTTTTTCTCATTTTCTCATCCGCCTATTGAACCGCAACCGTTTCCACCATGCTCCGGGCCAGGTCCGCATAAATGGACGTTTCATGTTCCCGGGCAATCAGGTCATACATTTCCCGGCTTTTTGAACTCTCATGACGGGCTTCATACATTTTGGCCAGAATAAACCGGGCCTCGTCTCTGAGCAGATCCGATTCACCGGTTTCGATCTGCAGAAAATAGGATTCCGCCCGATCCGGATTGTTTTTCGCCAAATGAACATGGCCCAGGGATGACAACAGAAAATTGCGCAGGCCCGCCGGTTCGCCGAACATGTCATAGGCTTTTTCAAACCATTTTTGGGCTTCCTCATACTGGCCGGCGTCCATGCAGATTCCGGCAAACCGGATCAGGGCCATCCGTCCGGCATCCGTGTTGCTGTAATCGGTCAGCACGGTCTGAAAATCATCTTTTACCGCCGCATACGCGGCGTCAGGATCCTCTGCCAGATTTCTGTACTGTACCATCGCTTTGGCCACCCGGTCGGATGCAAGGTTTTCAGACCGTTTGAAACTGGTGAGGATACCGGCAAAAACGATTGCCACCACCACCACCGCACCTGCCACATACAACAACTGTTTTTTGTAGATTCCGACAAAATCCATTGCTCTCAATAGATTTCTCTGCAAAGGATCCAGCTGCCTCAACTCTTTTTTCCGCTCATTGGATACGCGCTGTGTTGCCATAGATTTTCACCTGTATGTAAAAAATAATTACCATTACCATTACCAGACAAGGGTATGGTAAATCCACCCTTTTTCTCCATCTGCATGCTCGATGTGAATCCAGTCTCCCTGGCGTTTGATCACCCTGAACGGCACGCCTCTTTCCACCGTAAAGACAATGCGGCTGTCTGTCGTGGGTTCGGAACGGACATTGCAGTTGGTTTTGCTGGTGATCACGCCTTCTACACGGGTCAGAAGCGAGGCATGAATCCAGGCCATGTCCCCTTCAAAGTCCTTGAACTTGACCCAGCTGCCTTTTTTTTCCACCACGATGACCGGGTGATATTTTTCCACCTGCCAGAGAACATCATGGCCGGTCCCCGGACCGGAGCGTATATTGGCAATACTGGCTTTGACCGTCAGTCTCTCGGCAGCTGCCGCATCTTCCGGCCCCGGTCCTCCGATCCATGCCATGACCACCATCATCCATGCGCACACCCATGGTAAGATGAATTGTTTTTTTTTCATTACGTTTCCTCCATTTTTATATCATCCCCGCAGCAGCATGCCTGTCTGGTATACCAGAAAAGACAGGGTCCACGCAACCAGGGTGGTATAAATTACGTTAAAACAGGCCCATTTCAAAGAGGTCTCTTTGTAAATGGTGATCACCGTTGCAAAACAGGGCACATACAAAAGGACAAATACCATCATGGACAATGCGGATTGCGCTGTCATGCCCGATTGCTTCAACGCAGTGGTCAATGCCTGTCCCTGGGTTTCCCCCACCCCATACAGAACCCCCATGGTACTCACCACCACCTCTTTGGCCACAAACCCGGTCACCAGGGCGACACCGGCCTGCCATCCGATACCAATGGGAGCGAACAGCGGTTCCAGAAAATGGCCCAGCTGCCCGATATAGGATTTGGATACCCGTTCCTGTTCTTTTTTTATGTGAATCTTTTTGAGTGTTGCATCCAGTTTCTGATGCAGCATGGCCTGCTGATCCGAATCCGCGGTCATTATTTGCTGAGAGAACCGGGACTGAGTCTGGGCCTGAAGCGATTCATAATCCTGTGAATAGCGGATGTCTCTGGGAAAACTGGACAAAGCCCAGATAATAATGGAACCCACCAGGATCACCCCGCCCATTTTACGCAGAAACATTTTGCTTCGATCCCACATGTGAATCAACAGACTTTTGAGCATGGGCATCCGGTACGGGGGCAGCTCCATGACAAACGGCGCGTCCTCTCCCTTGAAAAACAGGGTCCGCAACATTCTTCCGGACAAAATGGCAATCAGGATACCGCCCGCATACAGCGCGAAGATCACGGTACCGGCACGGTGAGCGAAAAAACTGCCGGCCAGCACAATGTATACCGGCAGCCGGGCGGAACAGGACATGAACGGGGTCATCAAAATGGTGAGAATCCGGTCCTTCTGCTGCTCTAAAGTCCGGGTCGCCATGATGGCCGGCACACTGCAACCGAATCCCATGAGCATGGGAATAAAGGATTTTCCATGAAGTCCGGCCGTGTGCATGACCCGGTCCATGAGAAACGCGGCCCGGGCCATATACCCGGTATCTTCGAACAGGGCAATGAAAAAAAACAAAATCAGGATATTGGGAAGAAAAACAATGACTGACCCGATACCGGCCACCACCCCATCCAGGAGCATGGATTTGAACATGGATGCCGGCAGAAAATGGTCCAGCCAGATCGTCAACCCGGTGACCCCGGATTCGATCCAGGCCATGGGATAGGCTCCCAGGGTGAACGTGGTCTGAAACATGACCCAGATGAAAAAGATAAACACGGGGATCCCAAAAAACCGGTCCGTCAACACCCGATCGATGTTCCGGGACATGTCGATCCGTTTTTTGGCGGTATTGGTCACCGTCTCCCTGAGTATGCCGGCGATCACCCCATAGCGGTCTTCCGTGAGAACCATTTCAAAATCGTCCTGAAACAGATCGAAAATCCGCTGCCGGCAGTCTTCCGCCATTTGGACCAGGTGCAACCCTTTTTGAGGAAACTGTGTCAGGATCCGCTGCTTTTCAATGGCATCGCCTTCCAGCAGCTTGATGGCATGCCAGCGGACCAACGAGTCGTTGGTCAGAGACGGTGTCTCATGAATCAGGGCTTCCAGCCGATTGATGCACGATTCGGTATCATTGCCGTACCGGACCACACGGGGCTGTTTGCCGTCTTCAAACGCCTCACATTCCTTGATGGCCGCATCGATGAGCCGGTCCATTCCCTTGTTTTTATTGCCCACGGTAAACACCACCGGCACATCCAGCAGGGCGGCCAGTTTTTTCTCATTGATCCGCATGCCCCGGGCTTCGGCCATATCCGCCATATTGAGGACAAACAGTACCGGCCGTCCCAGCTCCATGACCTGGAGGGCCAGAAACAGGCTGCGTTCCAGGTTGGAGGCATCGATGATATTGATCACGATATCCGGGGCTTCCTGGATGATAAAATCCCGGGTGGTGATCTCTTCCATGGAAAAAGGGGTCAAACTGTAGGTCCCCGGCAGATCCACCACCCGCAGCGAATACTGCCGGTACTTGAGCAGGCCTTCTTTTTTTTCAATGGTAACCCCGGGCCAGTTGCCCACTTTTTGTCTGGCCCCGGTCAGGTTGTTGAAGATGGTGGTTTTCCCGCAATTGGGATTGCCTGCCAGGGCAATGGTCAAATCTTTTTTCATTTGTCGTCTTTCCGGGTTGTCACATTTTCAACCAGAATATGGGCGGCTTCCTCGACCCGCAAAGAAATATGATACCCCTTGACCACCAGCTCGACGGGATCTTTCAACGGGGCGTATTTTTCCACATACACACGGGTCCCCCGGTTGATGCCCATCTCCAGCAGACGTCTTCGCAGGGTACTTTCCCCGGAAACCCGGACAATGGTTCCCGTCTGCCCCGCTTTCATGTCACACATCAGCACCCGGATGGATCCCGGCTCCGAACCCGGGTCTGCATGACCGTCTTTGGATGCATCCTGCAGGGTACCCACGGGTTCGACCCAGATTTTCTGGGCCATGCCGCTGCCGATCACCAGCCGGGTATCCCCGGAGGCAACCACCACCTGACCGCCGAACCCATTGGACATGACTTCAATCTCATCGCCGATTTTCAATCCCATGGAAGAGATTCGAAGCTGCATCTGACGGCCGGCTTCCAGCTGTTTCACCTTCAGCCGTTCGCCCTGTTTTGCCTTATGCAGCAGCACCCGTTTCTGTCGTTTGGCCATGCAGACACTGCACAGTCCATAAATTTCCATGCGGTGCTGGAGCATATGAAATCCATACTCTCTGGCAATTTTCTGCTGCTGTTTTTCCAGGGCTTCATCTTTGAACTCCAGAATGGTACCGCATTTGGTGCAGATCATGTGGTCGTGATGAATGCCTAAGTGACGGTGCTCGTAAAGCGTTTCCCCCCGGTCGAACT
Organism: Desulfotignum sp.; assembly: GCA_011389555.1. Lineage (GTDB taxonomy): Bacteria > Desulfobacterota > Desulfobacteria > Desulfobacterales > Desulfobacteraceae > Desulfotignum. Next base: position 20,101 of record JAABUD010000157.1, read on the forward strand.
CCACTTTGGTGGCAAACCCGAACCGGCACAGATGTTCCATGGACGACACCACGAACGCATCATTCAACTGGAAGCCGTTTTTCTCGAGTTGCCGGACAATATCCGCCTGACTCACATGGTGGTCCAGCTGCAAAAACGCTTCAAGTACCTGAAACCGCTCATCGAAACGATCCAGTCCCTGTTCCTGAAACAGCCGCATGAACTGTTTTTTTTCCTGTTCGTGGGTATTGATCATGGTTCTTCATTATCCTGTAAAAATAAGACACTAAGATATGATAGCGAACAGGGTCTGTCAAGCTGACATGAAATGAAATTATAATTGATTTTATCCTGCACAATCCTTACTATAAAAGGGTATGACAGTTTCTGTGAATTCATATTATGATGTGGTGGTCGTAGGAGCGGGCCATGCCGGATGTGAAGCGGCCCTGGCCGCGGCCCGCATGGGGTGCGCCACCCTTCTTTTGACCATCGATATGGACAAAATTGCAGCCATGCCGTGCAGCCCGTCCATCGGCGGCATGGCCAAAGGCCAGCTGGTCAAGGAGATCGATGCACTGGGCGGTCAGATGGCATTGACCACGGATACGTCCGCGATCCAGTTTCGAACATTGAACACCCGAAAAGGCCCGGCCGTTCATTCCACCCGGACCCAGAACGACAAAGCCCTGTATTCCCGGCACATGAAAACGGTTCTGGAAACCAGCCCGAACCTGGATCTGAAGCAGGCCATGGTCAGGGAATTGATCATTGAAAACCATCGGATCCGGGGCATGGTGGATGCGACCGGTTTTGAATATTCGGCCGATTGTGTGATCATTACCACGGGCACGTTTCTGCGGGGCACGGTTTATATCGGGGCCAGCCGGATCGATGCCGGCCGGGCCGGGGAATTTGCTTCCATCGACCTGGGCCGGAACCTGGCAAAAATCGGGTTCGACATGGGGCGGATGAAAACCGGAACCCCTCCCCGGCTCCATGCGGACAGCATCGATTTTTCATGCTTCAACCGTCATGGATCCGACACCGAGCCCACCCCGTTCTCCTTCAGGACCTCAACCATCACCACCCCGATGCTGCCCAGCTTCATGGGGCATACCAATCCACAGACCCATGATATTGTCCAGCGCAATCTGAAACATTCCGCCCTTTACGGCGGGCATATCAAAGGCCAGTCCGCCCGGTACTGCCCGTCCTTTGAAGACAAAATCGTCAAATTTCCGGACCGGGACAGCCACCATATCATTCTGGAATATGAAGGGATCCATACCAAAGAGATCTATGCCTCGGGCCTGGGCAACAGCCTGCCGCTGGAGATCCAGTACCCGGTGGTCCGATCCGTGAAAGGTCTTGAGCAGGCAAAAATCATGCGGCCGGCCTATGCCATCGAGTATGATTATGTGAATCCGCTGGAACTGACCCCGACCCTGGAAACCAAACGCGTCAAAGGACTTTTTCTGGCCGGGCAGATCAACGGCACCTCCGGATATGAAGAAGCCGGGGGCCAGGGAATATGGGCCGGTATCAACGCGGCCTGTAAGGTTCAGAAGCGGCCGGCGTTTGTGCTGGACCGGTCCCGGGCCTACCTGGGTGTCATGATCGATGATCTGGTGACCCGGGGCACCACGGAACCCTACCGCATGTTCACTTCCCGGGCGGAATACCGCCTCATGCTCAGAGAAGACAATGCGGACCTGCGCCTGGCTGACATCGCTTTTGAATACGGGCTGATCGATGCAGACCGCCTGGCTTTGTGCCGGGAAATCCAGGAACAGACCCGCAAGGAGATTCAGCGGGTGAGGCAGACGGTGATCAAACCGGAAAAAGCCGTGAACCAGCACCTCGCTTTTCTGAACAGCCCTTCCATCTCCACGGGTGTCAAACTGGAACAACTGCTGAAACGGGCCGAGCTCACGTATCAGGATCTTGAAGTTTTCGCTGCGCCGCCGGAACCGGTCCCTCCCCGGGTCACCCGGCAGGTGGAAATTGAAATCAAGTATGAAGGATATATCACCCGGCAGCTCAATGAAATCGAAAAATTCAAGCACCTGGAACGAATCCGGATCCCGCCCCGGTTCGATTACAGCACCGCCCACGGACTGTCCAATGAAATCCGGGAAAAACTGGAAAAGATTCAGCCTGAAACCCTGGGGCAGGCATCCCGGATCGACGGCATGACCCCTGCGGCCATCTCCGTGCTGATGGTGGCCATTTCCGCCTTCAACTCCCAGAAATCGGCTTGACTTGTGCGGGTTGGCACTTATCATTTACCCTAAAAAAATCAAACCTTTTATGATAGAAGCAGCGAGGAAAAAATGGCCGACGATTATTACAATATTCTAGGCATCGACAAATCGGCAAGTGCGGCGGACATCAAGAAAGCCTACCGCAAACTTGCCATGAAATATCATCCGGACAAAACCAAAGGGAATAAAGAGCTGGAGGACAAGTTCAAAAAAATCAGCGAAGCCTATGCCGTGCTCAGTGACTCTGAAAAACGCAAACAATATGACACCTATGGCTCCGCCGACTTCCAGCAGCGATATTCCCAGGAAGATATTTTCAAAAACTTTGATTTAGGGGATATTCTCAAGGAGTTCGGATTCGGCGGCGGCGGCCGGGGAGGGTTTTCCGCTTCTTTCGGTCAGGCCGGACCCAGGGGACGATCCGGTTTCTCGGGCGGCAACCCGTTTTTTCAAAATGTGGGCGGTGGATTCGGTCAGCAGCGGGCCCAGCCCCGGACACCGGGAAAAGACATGGAATATGAAATCCCGCTGACCCTGGAAGAGTTGATTCACGGCACCAAGAAAACCATTACCATCAGCCAGGGCGGTGCCACCAATGCCATCGAAGTCCGTATTCCCAAAGGATTGACCCAGGGGAAAAAAATCCGCCTGGCAGGCAAAGGAGAGCCGTCTCCCCATGGCGGACCGGCCGGAAATCTGTACATCAAATCCAAACCGGTTTCCTCGGACGGGTTTTCCATTGACGGGAACGACGTGTTTTTGACCCAACCGGTCAAACTGACCCAGGCCCTGCTGGGCGACAAACTGGAAATCCCGACCCCGTCCGGAAAAACCATGAATCTGACGCTGCCGGCCGGAACCAGTCACAAAGCCAGAATGCGTCTGCCCGGACATGGTATCCCCCATATGAAAGGAAAAGGTTGCGGAGATCTGTATGTTGTGATTACTATAGACATGCCCAAAAAACTGACTGAAAAACAAAAAACAGTAATCCAGGAACTCAAAGCCACAGGGTTGTGATTCACCATGCCTGAATTTATCCCGCTGATTTCCCGACACACCATCCAGGACCGGGTCCGGGAAATCGGAAAACAGATTACCCGGGACTATCAGGGTAAAGACTTGATTGTAGCAGGAATTTTAAAAGGTGCTTTCATATTCATGGCAGATCTTTCCAGACAGATCGACATCGATCATGAGATTGATTTCATTGGCGCATCCTCCTATGAAGGCACCCGTTCCACCGGGCAGATCGTGTTCACCAAACAACCGGATCTGGAGTTCAAACACCGGGATATCCTGCTGGTGGAAGACATCGTGGATACCGGTAACACCCTGGCCAAAATCATCGAATTCGTCACGCTTCTCAACCCGAATTCGGTGTCTGTCTGCACCCTGATCGACAAACACGAACGTCGAAAAAAATCCATCGATGTCAAGTATGCCTGCTTTTCCCTTGAAAAAGGATTCATTGTCGGTTATGGACTGGATTATGAAGAAAAATACAGAAACAAGTCCGAAATATATGACCTGAAACCATAGGGGGGACGCACCATGATTATCACCTGTGACAAGTGCGCAACACGATTCAACCTGGATGAATCCTTACTCGATGCAGACGGATCCACTGTGCGCTGCAGCCGGTGCCAGCACATATTCACGGCATTTCCTCCCTCTCCGGAACCGGACTTCGACGATCCCGGGCTTGAGGATACCGATTTTACGGATACTGATTTTGACAGTGATCTTGAATTCGATGATTCCGACTTTGACGAAGATGAAGATGAAGCTCTGACCGAAAACGATTTCCAGGAAACCGATGAACCTGAAAAAATGGAAATGGAATCGCTCGATTCGGATGAAATCGAAATCGAATTTGAAGAAGAGGAATCAGCAGCAGCAGAAGAAGAAGACGATGAGGATGAGGATGAATCCGACCGGTCAGATGAACTGAAACTATCGGGTGAACCGGACCGGTGGTCCGATGAACCGAAACTGCCGGATGAGCCGGACCGGTCAGAAGATTCGGACAAAGGCCAGGAAGAACTCGAATTGGATGAGAGCACTTCTGAAGACAAGGAACCCGAATTCGACCTGGCATTCGACCTGGATGAAATAGCATCGGATACCGATGAACCGGATCTGGAAACACCGGAAGAAAAAGAACCTGACGTCGAGGATCAGCCATCCTCTCTTCCCCTGGACGAGAGGGATCCATTGGAAGAACTCACGGAGATCCCTGCCGGTCAAAAAGATGAATTTGAACCTGATGAAGAGATGTTTGACGGGTTGGATGAATTTGACGACCCGGATTTCGACGAAACGGACATGGATGATACAGACCCTTCCGATGCGCCGCCTCATGAAGTCCCTCCACCCCGCCGCCCGGCCCGGGCATCTTTGATTCAGCCACGGGACCGGGAAGAGGAATCGATGGACGTCGAGATCGAGGATGAGGCACCCAGAAAACGATCCCCCATAGGACTTCCGGTTCTGGTGATATTGATCCTGTTTGTATTTGCAGGAGGCGGCTATGTTGCCGCCACGTTCCTTGGATACAAGATTCCGTTTCTGCCGGAAATCCAGATTCCGTTCATTGAACAGTATCTGCCCCAAAAAACACCGGAAACCGTGACATATCCGGACCCGATCCCGGACCAGAAAAGCGTGACCGGTCGTTTTCTCACCAATGACACGGCAGGGGAACTGTTCATCATCACCGGCAAAATCGAAAACCCTGCACAGATTGCCTACCGCCGAATTCAGGTGAAAGGCACCTTGTTCCAGAAAGAAAAAAAAGCGGCCATGACCCAGGTTGCCTATTGTGGCAATATCATCCCTGAAGAAACCCTGAAAACCGCTCCGATCCAGGACCTGACCGCTCAGTTGAAAATTCCCGGGGGAGCGGCGGATATCAACGAAAACATCATGCCGGGAGACACGGTTCCATTTATGCTGGTGTTTGCCGACCTGCCCCGGAATCTGGAAAACTTCACTGTGGAAGTGGCAGGGTTTGAAAACGCGACGCCCTGATCATTTTTCCCGGCGGCTTGTCGACCCATGAAATCCGACATGACAGACCCGATGCCCTGCCGGCAGAAACTCATATCCAACCTGGAAAAGGCGGTACATCCCTGCCCTCCGGACCTGAACCAATACGATCCTACGGCGGTCATGGCGCTGTTTATGTTCAATCAGGCCATCCCGAAACTGCTGTTCATCCAGAAAGCGGATGTGGCGGGATATCCATGGCGCAATCAGATGGCCTTTCCCGGAGGCCACGTGGATGCAGCCGATGACAGTCCTCTGGAAACCGCGTTGCGGGAGCTGGAAGAAGAACTGTGCATTCACCCGGCAAATGTGGAGGTCATCGGCTCCATCGGCCATTTCCAGACCATTAATCACAAAGATATCCAGGCCTTTACCGGTATCTGGAACCAGCAGGACCCCATCCGGTACGATCCGGTGGAGATCCGGCGGATTTTTCAGATTCCGGTGTCCCATCTGGCCGCCCTGCACCGGGAAAAAGGGTATCTTGGATATACCCCGCCGATCATGGACCTGACCTATCCGTTCGAGGATGTGGTGATATGGGGGGTGACGGCAAAAATCCTTCACCACATGCTGGACGCATTACTGGCTCAATGAGATCCACCGATATCACTCATTTCGGCTCCGCCGCCACAACCTGATCCCGATTTTGACCATCAAAAAAATGCTCAGTCCGGCCAGCAGTCCCGGAATCCATACATATTCGATCAGATCCGGATCCGACCCTGCCACGGTCACCCCTGACAAGGCAAACAAACCGATCAGAAACAAAAGGCTTATCAATATCCAGCAGGCCACCGTGGTATCATACCAGGGAATGTATTTTTTTCTGAAAAACAGGTGACGATCCGTGCGCATGCGTTTGGGCCATTCTTTGAGTATCGAAGGGTTGATGATACTATATGTTGTATTTTTTTGCTTGACACCCAACCATATATTGGCTAACTTGAACCTCGTCGGTCACATATATCCAGTCGGGATACCCTGTGTCAACACAACGCAACCATATGTCAATTTGAATCTGATTTCAAGAGGTGGGCCATGTTTGAACAAATAAAGAAACGGGATGGGCGGATCACTGCATTTGATTCTTCGAAAATCACCACTGCCATTGAAAAAGCCGGTCTGGCAACGGGTGAATTCAACGGCAGAGAAGCCAAAAGACTGACCCTCAGGGTGTTGACCCTGGCCCGGGATCTGCAGCTGGGGCCGGTGCCGGAAGTGGAAGAGATCCAGGACATCGTGGAACGGGTCCTGCTGGATTCCCCGTTCTACAAGACGGCCAAGGCGTATATCATCTACCGGGAGCAGCACAATCAGATCCGGCGGATCGCCATCCGGGAAAACGTGGACCTCATGGAATCCTATATCTCCCAGATGGACTGGAAGGTCAAGGAAAACAGCAACATGAGCTATTCCCTCCAGGGTCTGAACAATTACATCTCTTCAGACATCACCGCGGAATACTGGCTCAACAAAATCTATCCCCCGCCCGTGCGGGAAGCCCATTACAACGGGGATATCCACCTCCATGATTTAAGCCTGCTGTCGGTGTACTGTGTAGGCTGGGATCTCCAGGACCTGCTTCTGGAAGGGTTCAAGGGCGTGGCCGGCAAGGTGGAATCCTCACCGCCCAAACATTTCAGAAGCGCCCTGGGCCAGATTGTCAACTTTTTCTACACCCTCCAGGGGGAAGCGGCCGGTGCCCAGGCCATGTCCAATTTCGACACCCTGCTGGCCCCGTTTGTCAGAGAGGACCAGCTCAGTGAAAAAGAGGTCAAGCAGGCCCTCCAGGAATTTGTCTTCAACATCAACATCCCCACCCGGGTGGGATTTCAGACCCCGTTCACCAATATCACCATGGACCTGAACGTGCCGGCCACGCTCAAGGATTCGGCGGTCATCATCGGCGGCAAATACCGGGAAGACACCTATGCCGGGTATCAAAAAGAGATGGACATGATCAACGCCGCCTTTGCCGCGGTCATGATGGAAGGGGATGCCAGGGGCCGGGTCTTTACTTTTCCCATTCCCACCTACAACATCACCCGGGATTTTGACTGGCACAACCCCAATCTGGAAAACATCTGGAAAATGACCGGCAAATACGGGATTCCCTATTTCTCCAACTTTGTCAACTCCGATATGTCACCCGAAGATGCCCGGTCCATGTGCTGCCGCCTGCGCCTGGACAACCGGGAGCTGCGCAAACGGGGCGGGGGCCTGTTCGGCGCCAACCCTTTGACCGGGTCCATCGGCGTGGTCACCCTGAACCTGCCCCGGATCGGATATCTGGCGGACAATGAAACCGATTTTTTCCAGCGCCTGGATCAGTTGACCCGGGTGGCAGCCGACTCTCTGAGTATCAAGCGCAAGATTCTGGAAAAATTCACCGAAGGCGAGCTGTATCCCTATTCCAAGTTCTACTTACGAAAAATCAAGGAAAACACGGGAGTCTACTGGCGCAATCATTTTTCCACCATCGGTATTCTGGGCATGAACGAAGCCTGCATCAATTTCATGGACCAGGGCATTGCCACCCCGGACGGCCAGGCATTTGCCGTGCGGGTCATGGACCATCTGCGCAATACCATCGAACAGCTCCAGGCGGAAACAAACGAGATCTTCAACCTGGAAGCCACCCCGGCCGAAGGCACCACTTACCGGTTCGCGAGCATGGACAAAAAGAAATTCTCAGACATCATCTGTGCCAATGAAGCGGAATACCGGCAGGGCAGTGATCCCTTCTATACCAACTCCACCCACCTGCCGGTGAATTACACGGATGATCTGTTCGAGGCTCTGGAACTCCAGGATCCCTTGCAGACCAAATATACCGGCGGCACGGTGCAGCACCTGTTTTTAGGCGAAGAAGTCAGTGACACCCGTGTGGTCAAAGAATTGGTGAACAAGGTATCCAACACCTTTCAACTGCCTTATTTCACTTTGACCCCCACCTTTTCCATCTGCCCGGCCCATGGATACATTGCCGGAGAACACCCGACCTGTGATACCTGCCACGCAGACACGGAAATCTATTCCCGGGTGGTGGGATACCTGCGGCCCGTTGCCCAGTGGAACAACGGCAAGCAGACGGAGTTTGCCATGCGCAAAACATTTACTGTGGATTCGTGACCATGCACATCCGTGGATTCCAGAAAAATTCGTTGATCGACTTTCCAGGGACCATTGCCTGTGTGGTGTTTACCATGGGGTGTAATTTCACCTGTCCCTATTGTCACAATCCAGAACTGGCCACCGGCCCGGTACACGGTACCGGCTGCCTGGACACCGCAGACATTCTTTCTTTTCTGACCGCCCGGAAAGGACTGGTGGACGGGATGGTCATCACCGGGGGCGAACCCTGCCTGCAGCCGGATCTGATCGATTTCATCCAGCAGATCAGACAAACGGGGGCTGCCGTCAAGCTGGACACCAACGGATCGCGGCCAAAGGTTCTGTCCCGGCTGCTCGACCGATCCCTGGTGGATTATGTGGCCATGGACATCAAGACCGGACCGGACAACTACCCGGATCTCATGAAATCCGCCGCTGGCATGGACGCGGTGTCACAAAGCATGCGTCTCATCATGGAGTCCGCGCCTGCCTATGAATTTCGAACCACCTGTGTGCGGCCGTTTATCGATGCCGGGATCATGGAACAGATTGCCACACAGATCCAGGGGGCCCGACGGTATGTTCTACAGAAATGTGTCCGCCGCGGCCCCATGATGGATCCGCAATTTTCACAGAACCCGGATCATTTTTTTTCGGATCCGGAGATCCTGGCACTGAAATCCATTGTCGAAGGAATGGTTCAGGAAGTGATGATCCGGTAACATACACGAATGATACCGGTCACGTCCTGTCATTCGACAAAAAATGAATGATTTTTTTCGCCACCTGCTCTGGAAGTTGCTTTTTGCAGTGACAAACCTGATCCGCATATTTTTCATACAAAGGGACCCGTTCCCGGTACAGATCATCAATGCTTTTCCCCGGGGAGATGGCCACCCCCCGGGTGATCACATCCGACAACCGGGTTTTGAGAACATCCAGATCGATGGCCAGGTAAACGATGGTACAGGTTTCAGCCAGATGCTGCATGGTCTCGGGTCTGTATACCACACTGCCGCCGGTGGCTATCACATGACGGATGCAGTGGATATCCAGAAGATGCTGTTTCTCGATTTCCAGAAATTGTTCCAGACCCTGGCGGGCAATGATCTGGGCCAGGGTCTGATCCTCTTTTGCCTGAATAAGGATATCCGTATCCACGAAATCAAACCCCATTTTTTTTGCCAGCAACACCCCCACCGTGCTTTTTCCCACAGCCGGCATACCAATCAATGCAACATTCTTTGTATTTTTCATCAATTCAACCTGAATATTCTGCAATATAATACTTTTTCATATCAAAAAATTCAATTAAACATACATACTATCCTTTCTTTGTCTTTGCAAGCCTAAACAACCGGACCCTGCCAACCCCACAGACCTTGACTTTCCCTGCCATGAGAACTATGGTAGTTGAAAACAACCCAATATACACAAAGAAAACAGCCGATGATACCGCCGATTGTCTCCATAGCCGGAAAATCCAATGCCGGAAAAACCACTTTTGCTGTGAAACTGATTACCGAACTCACTCAAAGAGGGTATCGGGTCGGATCGGTCAAACACACCCATCACGACATCGACCTGGACCGCAGGGGAAAAGACAGCTGGCGGCATAAACAGGCCGGAGCGAAAACCACCCTGTTGGTCACGGATCAACAAGTCGCCATGGTCAAAGATGATCCACGGCCCGATATTGAAAAAATGCGATCCTATCTGTCGGATATGGATCTGATTCTGGCGGAAGGATTCAAACGGCAGCCATTGCCCAAAATCGAAGTGTTCCGGACCGGCGGCCCCCGGGATCATCCTTTATTCCTGGATCATCCCGACCTGATCGCATTGGTGACGGATGCGGCGTTCACCCCGCGGACCCCTGTTTTCGGATTGACTGATATCGGCGCCGTGGCCACGTTCATCCAGAAACGTTATCTGAATCACCCATGAGAGCCGGTTTGTATACCATGAACCGGATCAGTGCCATTCTCTGGGTTTGCTTTTTGATCACCAGCCACACCGGACCGGCATTCAGCGTCACGGACATGGAATCCCATCATTGCATGACCTCTTTGGACCCGGGAACCATCAACTGGACCACCGGCACCGTCACTGTAACGGGCAGGGCGGCCCCCATCATCAATCCGGACAATATTCATGAGGCCGATCCCGGAGCGGCCCGGGCCGATGCCAACCGCCGGCTCATCGACATACTCAAACAGATCACCATCTACAACAATCTGACCGTCGGGGAGTTTGCAGCCGAAAACGATGCCATCATGGCTGGAATTGAAAAAACCGCCCGGGATGCCGTCATCGTCCGCCAGTATTACACATCGGCCCTGGATGTGGAATTAACGGTCCAGGCACGGATTCTGGGAGGATTTCTTCAACTCGTCCTGCCCGATGACATCCGGCAGATCCCGAAAATCAATCCGGACGTTCTCTCCGATACTCAGATGGAAGCGGTGAAAATCCCTTTCACCGGGCTGGTTTTAGATGTCCGGGAGCTGGATTTCGAGCCGGTACTCTACCCGGTCATTGTCAGTGAGCAGGGGCGAACCATTTACTCCGCCGTGTTCATCAGCCGGGAATTTGCGGTACAGCACGGGGTTTGCAAATATGTGTGTGCCATGGACCCTGCGTTGCAGGATCCCCGTGTGGGCAGCCATCCCCTGGTGATCAAAGGACTCCGAACATCCGGCAAGGAGAATACCGCCATTGTCATCAGCACGGCGGATGCCAAACAGATCGAACAGGCCACGGAACGGCATCAGTTCTTGAAACAATGCCGGGTCATGTTCGTCACAGAAAATTGAAACCTATAACACATGCCAAGGATTACTTATGTCAGATTTTATTCCGAACCGGGAAGATGCCCTGGTCCTGCTGAAAAAATACAACCAGAAACCCGGCCTGATCCGCCATGCCCTTGCCGTGGAAGCGGTCATGGCCCATTTTGCACAAAAATTCGAAGAAGACCCGGAAAAATGGCGGGTTGTCGGTCTGGTGCACGACCTGGATTACGAACAGTTTCCCGACGAACACTGCCACAAATGTGTGGAACTGTTTCAAGAACACGGCTGGCCCGAAGACTATATCCGGGCCGTCATCAGCCATGGGTGGGGCATCTGCACGGATGTCGAACCCCGGACCCGTCTGGAGAGAACCCTGTACGCCATTGATGAACTCACCGGGCTTGTGGCCAGTGCGGCCCTGGTCCGGCCGTCCAAAAGCATCCTGGACCTCAAGACCAAGTCCGTGAAAAAAAAGTTCAAGGACAAGGCGTTTGCCGCCGGCGTGGACCGGGAAGTGATCAAAAAAGGAGCGGAAAGGCTGGACATGGATCTGTCGGATCTGATCACCGAAGTGATTGCCGGCATGCAGCCCGTGGCCGATTCGATCGGACTCAGGGGGGATATCCCGGACCCGGCTGCCTGACCCGTTCCCGGGAGGTCGATGTTTCAGTGGGCCAGGGCCGTGGCAATGGTTTCGGCCATGCGGACCATGTTGTCCAGGTAATCAGGGGCCAGCGGATTGATGGACACCACGGCGCCGTCGATCGTTTCCGCAATTTTTCGGGCCGCATGGGCCGGGGTGGGCAAACAGGTGGCCGGACTGTTGCCGGGGGTCACCAGCACCGCCACCTCTGCCAGGTCACGGGCGATCCGTTCCACAAAGTATTTCTGGGGCACAATACTGACAAACACCTGCAGCTTTTCTTCGGCAAACAGGCCGGTTCCTGTGAAAAACACCATCACGGCTGCCAGTGTCAGAGATTGACGCGCATCCTGTAATCCTTTTTGGATATGGCTGAATCAATTACAAAAAACATCAACCCGCCAGTTTTCCCGCAATTTCCGCCACATGCCTTCCCTGGAACCGGGCCCCTTCCAGTTCATTTTCAGAGGGCATCCGTGCCCCGTCTCCTCCGGCAATGGTGGATGCGCCATAGGGAGACCCGCCGGTGATCTCATCGATGCGCATCTGGCCCTGGAAAGCATAGGGCAGCCCCACCACCACAAACCCGTGGTGCAGCAGTGTGGTATGGAAAGACAGGATGGTGGATTCCTGTCCCCCATGCTGGGTGGCGGTGCTCACAAACACACTGCCCACCTTGCCGATCAAAGAACCATTGGCCCACAGCCGGCCGGTGGCATCCAGAAACTGCCGCATCTGGCCGCACATATTACCGAACCGGGTAGGAGTGCCGAATATCAAGGCATCCGCTTTCTCCAGCTCTTCCACCGTGCACACCGGCACATGGGCAAACGCTTTTTTTGCCTCCACCGCTCCCATTTTTTCCAGCACATCCGCAGAAAGCGTCTCCTGCACCTGCCGGATATCCACGTCAGCGCCTGGAATCTGTTCGGCGCCCCGGGCAACCGCTCTGGCCATCTCATACACATGTCCATAGGTGGAATAAAACACGATCAGAATTTTCATGACAAGATCCTCCTCTCAGATGATAAGAATTAACACGAAAAATATGATGCAATAACGGTTTGTCAATAATGAATAATTATTTTTTAGTTATAGCTAACATTTTTTTATTGACATACTATTGTTTGTTATAATATGTTTCTGTGAAATTCATCTCAATCCAACCATGGAGGTAACTATCATGTCAGACACCTTGCACCGGTTTTTACCCATCTGGGAAATTCCGGATCATTTGAAATGCCCGGTGGCGGGGGCCATGCTCACTGTGGAAAAACACCGGTCCATCCTGAAAAAATGCGGCTATGATGTCAAGTCCATGAAACCCTATGAATACCACCAGAAAATCATGCTCAAGCTGGGGGGTGAGAACAATGTCTCCCAAAAAGTGAACAACTTCATCCGGACCCAGTCCGCCGGACAGATGGCCAGGGTTGCCGGCATGGCGGAACCCGAAATCCGGACCCTGTGGGCAAAGCACCTTGAAACCGGTGATGTGGGGTCGCTGTTCTACGCCATTGTCTCCCACAAAAAAACCAGCCTGGAACTGCTGGCGGACATCGCCGGCGAGGTCCACATGCAATCACATGCCAACATGACCGAAATTTTCACCATCCGCCGGCAGGTGGCCGGCATAACGGAACAGCTTGACCGGGAAAAGAAAAAACTGAACGATAAAACCCGGGCACTTAAGGAGATGAGCAAAGCGCGTAAGGCGGATGCCGCAACAATCGGGCACCTGAAAGCCCGGAACCGGGAGTTGGCTGCCCAGGTGCAGACGCTGCAACCGGATACTGCCACCCAGGCCAAAAACAATGCTGAAAAAAAACAATTCGAGAAAACAATCCAGACCCTGACTGCGGACCTTGCCCTGGAACAAACCGCGCACCAGGCGCTGATGCAAAAGCACAAAGCCCTTCAGATTGAGCTGTTCAGCCATCAAAGTGAGCTGGAACTGATCAAAAAAGAGTTCCAGTCCCTGATATCTGCTCTCCGGCCCTCCGGCACCCCACCCTGTCCCCATCCGGCTGAAAATGCCACAGGTTCTGCCCTCTCTGGTGCCGCCTGCTCCGAGACCATTTGCGCCAAATCCTCCTGCGACCCGGGCAGCTGTTCCTGCGATCACTGCGCCCGGGTCCACTGCAACAAGGATCACTGCAGCCGGTACAGGCTGTGCGCCAAACGCATTTTCCTGGTGGGCGGCATCACCAAGATGCGGGCCTTTTACAAAAATGTGGTAGAAAACGCCGGGGGCGAGTTTCATTATCATGACGGGTACATGAAAAACGCCAACGCCGGCCTGGAAGCCAAGGTCAAACGGTGCGACCTGGTGTTGTGTCCGGTGAACTGCAACAGCCACACCGCCTGCCGGAAAGTCAAGCAATTGTGCAGCCGGCACAACAAACCCCTGAAAATTCTGAGCAGCTCCAGTCTTTCCGCCGTGACCCAGGCCCTGTTTCAACCGGATGAAGGGGTTACTTTAAACTGACCCCAGTTTTCTTTTTTTCAGAGACATAAAAAAATTTCATTATCCCCTTGACAAAGGAACAACCCTGTGAAATATATGGCTTCAATTTTAAGTCCTGACTAACTTAATCTTATTACCAAAACTATTTAATTATAGACTCAATTTAAATGCTAAGACTAAAATACTATGACAATTCAAATCACACTTGATCAGCTCACACCCGGCACCTGCTGCACCATCACCGGGCTGTCTGCAGCCAACATGCTGGGGCAGCGCCTTCTGGACATGGGAATTTTTCCGGGCCTGACGTTGCGGGTGATCCGCAACGCCCCTCTCGAAGATCCCATGCAGGTGGAGATCGAAAGATATTCCATCAGCCTGCGCCATGAAGAGGCCCGGTTCGTGGAGGTTGAGGCGGATGGGGACTGATAAGCTCATCGTGGCCCTGGCGGGCCAGCCCAACTGCGGCAAGTCCACGGTGTTCAACGCCCTGACCGGGGCCCGCCAGCATGTGGCCAACTATCCCGGGGTCACCGTGGAAAAGATGACCGGATGGTACCGGTACGGGGACGTCCGGGTGACGGTGGTGGACCTGCCCGGCACCTACAGCCTGACCTCCTATTCCCCGGAAGAGCGGGTGACCCGGGATTTCATCCTTCACCATGCCCCGTCCGTGGTGGTCAATACCATGGACGCATCCAACCTCAAGCGCTGCCTGTACCTCACCTTTCAGCTGATGGAAATGGAGATCCCGGTGATCCTGAACCTGAACATGATGGATGTGGCCCAAAACCGGGGCATGACCATCGACACCACGGCCCTGTCCCGAAGCCTGGGAGTTCCTGTGGTACCCACCGCCATCACCAGGGGCAAAGGCAAAACCGATCTCCAGGCAGCGATTCTGGAAATCGCCGGACAGGGGCTTTCCAGCGTACCGGCCCGGGTGGATTACCGGGAAATGACACCTTACATCACTTCGGTCCAGGAGCGGGTGACCGCCCTCACCGACCTGGGGGACCGGTATCCGGTGCGGTGGCTGGCCATCAAGCTCATGGAAGGGGATGAGGCGGTGCGGGAGCTGATCCGGGAAAAAACCGACCAATACGCCCAGCTGCTGCTGGAGGTGGACAAATTCAGGCAACAGTTCAAGGCGGCCATGGATACGGTCCCGGACATGCATGTGGCCACCTGCCGGTACCGGGCTGCCGAAGGGATCGCCCGGCCCTGTGTCACCCAGTCCGAACGGGCACGAAAAACTCTGTCCGACCGCATCGATGCCCTGGTCTGCCACAAGCTGGCCGGGCCGGTGTTCATGGTGGGAGTGTTGTGGACCCTGTACTATCTGTCCATTGTGCAGGGTTACCAGATCACCAACTATACCTGGCCTTTGCTGGCAGGGTTCCGGGACATGGTGTCGGACATTCTCCCGGTATCCGGGTTCATCGACGTTCCCCTGACCCGGTCCTTTTTTCTGTGGCTGGTGGATTCGGTGAACGCCCTGCTCAACTATATCCCCATCTTTTTCATCCTGTTCGCCTGCATCGCCTTTCTGGAAGACAGCGGATACATGCCCAGAATGGCGTTCATCATGGACCGGCTCTTCAGCCGGTACGGGCTGCACGGCCAGTCCACCCTGCCCATGGTGCTGGGAGGGATATATGTGGGCGGCTGTGCCGTCCCCGGGGTAATGTCCTGCAAAGGTATCCCGGACGAACGGTCCCGTCTGGCCACGATCCTGATCATCCCCATGCTCAACTGCCTGGCCAAGGTGCCCCTGTATGTCCTGCTCATCAATATCTACTTTGCCCCGCACAAGGGGTGGGCCATGTTCTTCATCTCCACCATCAGCATGCTGATGGTGCTGCCGGTGTCCAAGCTGCTCACCCTGACCGTGCTCAAGGACAAGGAGACCGCCCCGTTCGTCATGGAGATGCCGCCCTATCACCTGCCCACCGTCCGGGGGGTGCTGGGACGGGCTTTGGAACGGGTGTGGCTGTTCATCCGGAAAATCACCACCATTGTGGTGGCCCTGGCCGTGGTGATTTTCGTACTGCTCCAGTTTCCCGGCATCGGCCCGGATCGCATGGCTCAGTATGAAACACGAAAACATGCCGCCGTCCGCTCTTTTTATGAAGAGATTACCGGAACGGGGTATGAAGCGGACCTGGCTGAAAACAGCCTCATGGCCATGATCCATTTCTGGGAAAACTTTCGGAACAAAAAGATGCGTGTCAAAAGTCCGGAAGCAGCCCAGGCCATCGACACGGAATTCGAGGCGGACAATGCCCGGTTTTTCACCCTGGTGAAACCCGGCAGAAACCGGGATGCAAAAAAAGTGAACCGGGCATTGAAAACCCTGATCAGGGAGCGCAGCCAGCTGCTCCAGGAAATGCGGGCCGAACGGATCAACAACAGTTTTCTGGGTTATGCGGGCAAGGCCCTGGTGCCTCTGACCCAGTGGGCCGGATTCAACTGGCGGGTGAACGTGGCCCTGCTGGGGGCCTTTGCCGCCAAGGAAAGCGCCGTGGCCACACTGGGGGCTCTGTATGAACAAGGGGATGCCAGTGAATCCCTGGAAAGCCGCATGGCCCGGGGAGAACAGGATTTCACCCCGCTCCATGCCCTGGCATTGATGATGTTCATGGTGCTGTATCCCCCGTGTCTGGCCACCGCCATTGCGGTGAAACTCCAGTCCGGTTCCGTCAAATGGATGCTTTTTGCCATGGGCTATCCCATGCTGCTGGGGCTGGTGGTGGCCAGCCTGATATTCACCGGCGGCAGTCTCCTGGGTCTTTCCGGGCTCCAGGCCATGGCCGCCTTTTACCTGCTGGCGCTGGCCATCACCATTGCGGCCGGGTTCATCACGCCGGCCAGATCAGGCGCCACATGACCCACTGCCGGGCCGATGAACGGCCCGGCAAATTCAACCATTAACCCATTTATTTTTAAACCCCATTTTTGATGAAAGGAAAAAACCCATGACTAATTTTAAAACCCTGCTGGCTGTTCTTGCCCTCGGGCTGTTATTCACCGGCATCTGCCAGGCCCACACCCCGCTGTTTTCCTGCTTTGACAACGGAGACGGTTCCATCACCTGCGAAGGCGGATTTTCCGATGGATCTTCCGCCGCCGGTGTCGCGGTCCGGGTGGTGGACAAGGACGGCAAAGTACTGATGGAGGACAAGCTGGATGAATTCAGCGAATACACCGTGAAAAAGCCTTCTCAGGAGTTTACGGTCATATTTGATGCCGGCGAGGGGCATCAAATCAAGGTTCCCGGCAAGGAAATCTTCTGATTCAATTGTGTCTGTCAGACCAGATGATGTTCAACCCTTGTTGTTGAACATCATCTTTCATCCCGATTCAAATTAACTTCAAGGAGAAAAACAATGAAAAAACGGATTGCTGTGCTTGTAAGTTTGATATCACTCATTTTGTCAGCCCAGGCTTTTGCCCATTTTCAGCTGATCTATACCCCGGATGCGGCCCTGGAAAACGGAGGGAAGATTCCTCTTGCCCTGGTATTCACCCATCCGTTTGATGCGGGACACACCATGGACATGGGGACCCCGGAACAGTTCTTCGTGCTGCAGACCCGGGGGGAAAACCCGGTCAAAAAAATGGATCTGCTGGACACCCTGGTGCCGGTTTCCTGGCAGAGCCTGACCAATTCGGGCAAGGCCTTCAAAACCGATTACACGGCCCGGGGCGGGGACCATATCTTCTGCCTGGTGCCGGATCCCTATTTTGAAGCGGAAGAGGACTCCTATATCCAGCAGATGACCAAGATGATCATCAATGTGGGGGGCATCCCCGGGGCCTGGATGGAACCTGCGGGCCTGCCTGCGGAGATCGTGCCTTTGAGCAAACCCTATGACCGGTGGACCGGCAACGTGTTCCAGGGAAAGGTGCTTTACAATGGCCAGCCGGTGCCCGGCGCTGAAATTGAAATCGAATACCTGAACCACGAACCCCTGATCGACCGCAATGCCTTTGCCAGAAAACCGGCGGTCAAAGCACCCCAGAGTTCGTTTGAACTGCAGACCATATTTGCCGATGACAACGGCATCTTCACTTTCGGCATTCCCAAAGCCGGATGGTGGGGGTTCGCAGCCCTGGGACTGGATGAAGATGCCACCCATAAAGGCAAGCCCTGCTCCAAAGACGCGGTGATCTGGATCAAGGCTGTGGACATGTGAGCGGTCTCATCTAACGTGAAAAAACGCGACAAGGGGCCGCTTTTCATTTTCCTGATGATTCATGGAAAATGAGGGGGTCAGGCCCCGCTCATTGGAAAAAAAGCATTCGAAGAAAAAAGGAAAAGGAAAAAAATGAAAAAAAATTCTGCAATACTGCGCACGACATTATGCCTGATGCTTTTCACCTTTCTTGTTTCCCCTGCCATGGCCCAGGATGCCGCATCCACGCGGACGGTGGGTGGTGTCAAAAGCATGGAAGACCGGGTCAGGCAACTGGAACAGGCCATCGGCTCAGGAGACGAAAGCAACCGCTGGTTTGACCGGATTGAGATCTCTGGTCTGATCGAGATTGAGGCCATGCACCAGAGTATTGATTTTTCCGACCCGGCCCAGGCGGATGAAGATGAAAGCGATATCGACCTGGCCACGGTGGAGGTGGCCATGGATGCCGGCATCTCCGATCATGTGGACGGCCATGTCCTGTTCAAATACGAAGAGGATGATCTGTTCGTGGATGAAGGATTCATCACCCTGTCAGGAAAAGAGCGGTTTCCGATCTTTCTGACGGCCGGCCGGCAGTATCTGCCTTTTGGCAACTTTGACTCTCATTTTGTGACCGATCCTCTGACCCTGGTTCTGGGGGAGACCAATGACGGGGCCGTGGTGGTTGGATCCAGCTTTGCCGGCGACACGGTGGAAGTCTCGGCCGGCCTGTTCAACGGAGCTGTTGATGAAACCGGTGAGGATGACATGGTTGACAGCGTGGTGGCAGCCGTATCCTTCCAACCGTTTGAATCGGTCATGATGGGCGTGTCATACACCTCGAACCTGATCTCCTCGGACGGATTTTCCGACGCTGTCGTCACCGGCACCGGCACTGTGACGGACATGGTGGGGGGATGGAGTGCATTCATCACGACATCTTTTCTGGAACGGTTTACCTTTATCGCTGAATATGCCGCAGCCATGGATCATTTCAAAGCCGGAGAGATCTATGATCCCGCCGACACCCGGGAACGGAAACCGGCTGTCTGGAACATGGAGCTGGGGGTTTCCGTGCTGGAAAATCTGGAACTGGCCATCGGTTATGGCGGATCCGATGACGGCGGAGCGGATTTTCTACCTGAAACACAGTATGGGGCCGTGGCCAACTGGGGCATTTTCGACAGAACCAACCTGGCCCTGGAATATCTGAGAGCGGAATTCGATGATGACCCTGTAGAGACCGATACCTTCACCATGCAGCTGGCCATTGAATTCTAACCTGCATACTGTCCCTCCCGAATTCCCGGGTTTTTTCTGCCATCCCGGGAATTCTTCCCCTGCCGGGGCCCCGCCCATGGCCCCGGGCACCCGGCTTGACACTGTTCTGTGATTATTTTTCATTTTTTTCCTCTTTTGATCTGTCTGATCCGTTTGCTTCGCACGCGATTTGAGCGGTACCGCAGCTGTCACACCCGCCGCAGCCGCAGGATGCACCGTCAGCGGAAGTGGTGGCCCTGAACCGGCGGTACAGATAATACACGGCACCGGCAACGATCAGCCCGATCAGTATTTTTCCAAACATGGGTTTCTCCTTACAATATTTAATTTATAATATTTAATTAGCTTAAACTAACAATTGCACAATATTTCATGAATATATGACACTGTCAAGCTTTTTTTCTTGTTCATCTGGGTGTCTGAACAGTAACCCATGGCTTCGGCCACCGGCATCCGTGACAGGGCCTGACATCCGAATTGTATGCGCATATTTGCGACCCCATGCCGTGTTGCTGCTACTGATCATCCCCGGCAACACCAGTGCACGGCCATTTTCCCGGTCATTGACCGACTTCCAGCAACAGACTGCACCGGGTATGAAATATGCATGGCTGCACGCCAGAGCCGTTACCCGTCGTGAATATAAAATGGAGGAACCTTCATGAAAACATCCGAACAAAACACAGCGTGCACAATGACCACTGATAGTTCCGGACACCCTGTTTATCTTTGACATGGAACAACATGACACCATCATTGTCGGCGCCGGTCTCAGCGGGATATATGCCTCCTTTCTGCTGGCAGAAAAAGGGATACCCTTTCTTCTGCTGGAAGCCAGGGACCGGGTCGGCGGCCGGATTTTATGTCCGGCATACAATGGATACACGACCGATCTCGGCCCGTCCTGGTACTGGCCAAAGATCAATCCCAGGATAGCCGGCCTGGTGGAGATGCTGGGACTGACCGGGTACCCCCAGTATGATGCCGGCAACGGAC
>JAABUD010000168.1 GCA_011389555.1 Desulfotignum sp.
ACCATCTCCAGGGTGATGACCCGGGTCGCCTTGTCGGTCTCCCGGACCTGCCGGGACTGCTGCGCTGCCAGCTCCGCTTTTTCCGCCGAGATCTTTTGGCCCAGTGGAACAACGACAAACACCACGGCCACGGCCAGCAGGACAAAGGGGAACCCGTGCCAAACCAGGCGCAAAAATGTTCGTTTAACCACCGGCCAACATCGTGATGTGGGTTTCATGAAATCAGGTCCTGAAAATCTTATGTATCGTTTATCAACAAAAAAACACTCTAGGCACTATCCAATGAATTTCAAGAGCTGTGTCACAACTTCCTCAGCGGCGAGTGCCGCGGGGGGCTGTGGGTCGAATCCCATTCTGCGTCTGTTTGTTACAGGGTGTTGGGCATGCGCAGAGGGTGAGACCCACAGCCCCCCGCGGCACGGGTCTTCTCCGAGAAAGGTTGGGATCCGGCCCCCCGTTGACTCACACCAGGGAGTCAGCAATGGACACGGTCCGGTCCCCCATCAGGTTGACATAACTGGCCATTTCATTGTCATACCAGCCATAGATCACGGCCTGGGTGACCTGGATGCTGCCCACCAGGTCCTGGATGCTCTCCTGAACGGTCTTGTCGATTCCCTGTAAATGCGCCAGGTTGATGTGGATGGCCCCGGTGCGGGTGTGGGTTTCATGGCCTTCGATCACGGCCGCGGCCTTCGGCGTGCCGATGATATCTGCCGACACGTTCTGGTCTTCGGAATACATCAGATACCCGTTACCGTTTTCAGCGCTGTTCCGGTAGATATCATTGATCAGTTCCCGCCGGATCGGTTTGCTGTCTGAAACCTCCTGGAAATTCACCACCAGAATGATCAGCGATCCCGTGGCCGTGGGAATCCGCACGGACTCGGCAATGAATCCGATGTTGGCCATTTCCGGGATCACCAGTTGCAGGGTCTTGGCGGCCCCGGTGGTGGTGAGAATGATATTGTTCATGATGGACCGGTTTTTACGCAGGTCTTTGGCTTTGGATTTGGGCAGCCGGTCCAGCACCTGCTGGGAACCGGTGGCAGCGTGCACCGTGGCCATGGACGCGGACAACACCCGTGTTACCCCGAAATAGTCCAGCAACGGTTTGATCATATGGGCCAGGCAGGTGGTGGTGCAGGAGGCATTGGAAACCACGGCGTGCCGCACCGGGTCATACTCCTTGTCATTGATGCCCATGACCGTGGTCACACTGTCGTCGGGCATGGATGCCCCCTGTTTGAGCTTGAACGGCGCGGAAGCGATCACCTTGGCGGCACCGGCCGCCAGATGTCCCCGGATGGATCCGGCCGGATCATCGGCCGGCAGGTTCGGGTCCAGAAACCGGCCCGTGGTGTCCACCACCATGTCCACCCCGTGATCGGCCCATTGAATATCCTTGGGGTTCCGGTGGTCTTTCAAAATTGTCACCCGGACCCCATTGACCGTCAACGTACCCTTCGCCTCATCCACATCCGTGATCACGCCGGGAGACCGGTGTCCGTTCAGATAGGCGGCCAGCCGCCCATAGGTGGAATCCCGCTCGATGTAATGAATGATATCGGACAGGCCCGCCCCCACTTCCCGGCCGACATTGATCACCAACTCGGTGAAATATTTGCGCCCGGCATGATGCCACAGGGTCAGCTTGCCGATACGGCCCAACCCGTTGATTCCCAGAATTCTGTTATTTTCGGTATTCATGACATTCCTCGCTTTCACGAATAATTGACGTTAATTTCTCCTTCAAACACAACCCCTTTGTTTCCATCGATACTGATAGGGTCGCCCACGTTCAGTTTTCGATCGGACAGGTGGCAGTTTTTATCCACTTCATTGCACACCAGGTTTTCACATCCCACCACACAGGTTTTTCCCAGGTTGCACGCCACCACGGCGGCATGGGAGGTGAGACCGCCTTTGGCCGTCAACAGTCCGTCTGCGGCATCGATTTCCAGAATATCATCCGGCACGGTGTCGTTTCGCAGCAGGATCAGGTTCGCATCCGGGTCCTGGCGGCGGAACGCATCGATTTCCTTGAGCGTGAACACGATGCGGCCGCTCATGGCGCCCCCGGACACCCCGGTGCCCTGGCCCATGAACGCGGCCTTCAGCCGGTCATCATCCGCTGCGAACACAGGCAGTTTTTTCCGGTCGCCCAGAGACAGATCCCGGGCCTGGAGGATATGCAGATCTTCCGGATCCGGCCCTTCAAACGTGAATTCAATCTCCTGGGGATTCCACCCCCGCTTGTAGATCAGCATCTGAACCGTGTTTCTCAACTGTTCATACACCCGGGGAAACGCTTTTTCCAGGCTGATCCATGTATCCCGCTGTTCCAGTTCCCGCTGCATTTCCGATATGGGCAGTGTGCTCACCAGACCGGCCACCACATCCTCGCCCTGGTTCCCGATGGTGAAATCCCCCCACAGCCGGATGGCGTCCCAGGGCAGTTTCGGACTGTGACTGAAGGCCACACCGGAACCGGACTGCCGGGACCGGTTCCCGAAAACCATGGCCTGCACCGTGACGGCCGTGCCCCAGTCATCGGAGATCCCCATGATCCGGCGGTAATCGATGGCCCGCTTGGCATTCCAGGAGGAAAACACTTTGTGGATGGCCAGAAACAGCTGGTCCATGGGCGATTCCACCAGCTCGATGCCGTTGAGCAGCAGCTGGTTCTTGTACGCCATGGCCAGGGCTTTCATCTGAACACCTGTAAAATGGCGCTTGAAATCGATCCCCGCCTGTTTTTTGTGGACCGCAATGATCTGATCGAACTCATCCCGGTGAATGCCGAACGTCATGCCGTACTGCTGAAGAAACCGGCGAAAACTGTCCCAGGCAAACCAGGGATTGCCGGTTTTCCGGGCAATGGCATCGGCGATCTGTTCATTGATCCCCACGTTCAAAAACGAATCCATCATCCCCGGCTGGGAAATGGATGCCCCGGAGCGGACCGACAACAGCAGCGGTCTTTCCGGATCACCCAGCACCCGGCCGGTCTGCTTTTCCAGACGGGCCAGCATGCTGGCCACCCGCTGTTTGAAATTGACCGATGCCGGGGTGTAGGTATCGATGAGCTCCAGACACCGGAACACTTCCGTGGTGATGATGAACCCCTCGGGCACCTTGACCCCGATCTCCTTGAGGCGCATCAGGTTCCATCCCTTGTTTCCCAGAAAAATGATGTTCTGGTCTGCCACCTGCGCATGACCGATGGACGTCACCGCGCACTTGGGGTCATAGTTGAGCAGCACGCTCAACTGATCCTGGGACAGTTTTTCCGACTGCCGGAACAGGGTGTGCAGGATCCGGTTCAAAAACACATCCAGCTGCTGGAGTCCTAAAGAGGTGGCAATGCGATCCCGGAAAAAAATATCCGCGGCCCGCTGATCCAGCTTTCTGGCGGTTTTTTCATCCAGCTTTCCCTGTTTTGGAATAATAAATCCGGGCAGATATTTTTTCTGGATCTGATCTTTTCCGATGCGGGCTTCGATCTGGACCAGGTTGGCCGAATGAATGGTGTGAAAATAATCGTTGATAATATCTGCCACGGCCCGGACAAACCCCTTGAAAATATCCAGGTACTGGGTGAACGAACAGGTGGTGATATTGACCGAATACTTGAGGAACTCCATCTGGATATCCAGTTTGTTGGACACGATACCGTCCAGGCTCAGGGCTTTTCGAAACAGGGTCAATATTGAAAAAATCCGGACAAAGGTGGGCTTGGTGATCAATCTCAGATCGATGCTGTTGATCAGGTCTTCAAACAGGACATTGACAATACTTTCGATCCGCAGGGTCAACCCCAGGGCATCGAATTTGGGTTCATTGTAACTGCCGTACATGGAGGGGATATCCACGGCAAAATGACGTTTATGGTAAATGGCTTCATCCGGTTCATAGGTCTTGTCCGACACAATGATCTCTTTGAGCTCAGCCATATACGCCAGCAGGCGATCGATTTTGCTTTCCAGGCGGGTCTCGTTCAAAGCAGCCACCAGCCGTCGGGAATCGGGCAGGTCATCGGTTTTGAAATTGGCCAGATAAGACTTGATCTCCAGATGATCCACCCCGTATTTTTCATTGAGCAGCCGGAAAAACCGCAGCATCAGCCGGACCCGGTGCCGGTCCAGGTCTGTCACTCCCGGGGCTTCGTCCACATACCCGTCCATGGCCTCCTGGCGGTACATGAGAAAATCCTTTGGATGCGGCAGCTTTTTTTCTTCCAGAAACTGCATGATTGTCCCGGGGCCGTCCACAAACCGGCCCGACGTCTGGATCTCTTCATAAATGGAAGGCGGCACAAAAGGTTCCAGCGGGGTCTTGTCTTTTGTTTTCCAGAAAATCATGACCTGCTGAATAAACTCCACAATCCGGCTGGAGCTTTCCACATGGCACTGCTTGCGCAGAAAATGGATCAGCCGGTCCCGGCGGTGGCAGGCTTCATCCAGATCCGTGGAGATATCCCGCAGCTGGCCTTCGGCCCCGATTTCATTGAAAAACGCCGGCAGCAGCCGGGCCAGCTGCTTGACCAGATTGTACACCCCTTCGACATCCGCGTCGAGAAACCGGGTGATATCCCGGGGAAACAGATCCGTGTCCTTGATGAACACCCCGCCGATGGACAGATAGATGATCAGAGCGGACAGCAGGCGTTTGGATTTCTTGGGCTGCTGGCGGATCAGCCGTAAAAACACCCGGATATTTTTCACATGGGCCGCGTTCCCCTGGATCTGCCAGTCCTCTCCCGTGCCCTGGATCATGGGGAACTGAAATCCGTGGTTCACCACCCGGTCGATGAAATGGTTGATGAGCTCCACATCACCGGTTTTGTAAACCGCTTCACCGATTTTATGGATACAGTCCAGCAGGGTCTCAGGATACCGGCCCTTGTGCTCTCTGAAAAGCGAAAAGGTCTGGTTGACAATGGGGATATTTTTCTTGAAATCATCATCCTCGATAAGCCGGGTCAATGTCTGGTTGATATCATGGAGGCAGTCTTTATGTATCATGAACAGTCCGGGCACGTGGATGGCGTAGAACAAAAAGGTCAGTTTGAGGTGACGCCCGTAGGTATCATCGCTGCAATGGGTGACGATCTGCCGGCTCACCGCCTTGAACCGGTTCACAAACTCCCGGAAACCGGTGAATTCAATGAGTTCCCGGGTCCGTTCAATGGCACTGGCATCCCGATTGCGGCCCAGATCCGCCAGTTGATCACGCCAGGCGGTGAGCCGCGCGTGGGAAATCTGATCAAACACCTGTTCAAGTTCAAAATTGAGCCGCCATTCGTCAATATTCTTTTGCATCCATGCCACGGGGTCATCCTGATTCAGCCAGTAAGAAAACGAGGTACTGTAAAACCGAATCAGAAGCTGGTTGACCCTGTCGAAAAAACGGGACTCTGTCTGTAAAAATTCATGGGATTCCACCTGATCCAGCAGCTGGCGCGTCAGTTTATCGGGTGGATAATAGGTGTGCACAAAATAAAAGAACGCCGGGTCATCATACCCGCAAATCCGATTCAGCTTGTCTTCCAGCACCGGAAGACAATCGACCAGTCGATCCCCGGATTCTTTGATCATGTGCAAAAAAAACAGCATCAGATTGTCTGAAGATGACGTTCGGACCGACTTGTCAACGCTTTGTTCAAATGCAGACAGAAAAATATCCGAATACAGATTCAGGGCGGTCATCCCTTTTTCATGGGATTGATACAGATAAAAATAGTGCAGGGAAAAATGCCGGGCTTCGCCGACAATGAACGTCCAGTTCCGATAGGGATGGGAAAGCTCTTTGAGAAAAATTTCCAGACGGTTCAATATGCCGACATATCCGTCAAAAATATCGAGAAGCACCTGGTACCTCTCATCGACACAGACATCCACCCGGGTATCGGAAAGATTTGCCTCCAGCGCTTTTGATTTCACAAAAAAACAACCTCGATGATAAAGCCTTCTGTCATTGTTCAATCCACTGTCTCCCCTATATCAGGCCGGTCCGGTTTTTTCAACTCAAGAATTGGCCGCGTTGAAACCATTTGGTTGATTTGTGAAGAAATTTCTTATATGATTTGTGAATCATACATGTAGACAGCTCAAAATCCGGACAGTTTCCAGTATCGATGACGCAGAAATTTTTTTACTTTAAGGAGTGTTTTTGATGAATGATGCATCGCAATTTACGTTGTACAGTGGCGGGCACCGGGGTGCGGAAGCACAATTCGGCCGGCTGGCGGAACAATATGGAATCAAGGAGGTCAACTTCTCTTTTGAAGGGCACAAACCGGAGCGATCGAACGGCATCCGGGTTCTGACGGCCGAAGAACTGAAAAAAGGGGATGTCAGTATGGACATCGTTTCCACCCGCATGGGCCGGTCCTTTTCAAAGGTCAACAAGATTCGCAAAGTCATCCAGTCCATTTTTCATATGGTCAACAATGGATACCAGATATTTGTCGTGGGATGGATTCTGCCGGACAATACCGTCAAAGGCGGTACCGGCTGGGGCGTGGAACTGGGAAAACTGTTCAACCGCCCCCTGTTCGTATACGAGCAGGACCGCAAGGCATGGTTTTCCTGGATAGACAATGGCTGGCACAAGGTGTCCCCGGTCATTACCCATAAAAACTTTGCAGGCACGGGTACACGGAACCTGACCGACGATGCCAAAGCCGCTCTGGCCGATCTGTTTGGACGATCTTTCACTCAAAACTGATTTTGCATGTCAAAGGCGACGGATGTTGGCGCTGCATCCAGTATCCGCCGCACCACCCGTGCCAGGTCCCCCAGCTGCACCGGCTTCATCAAAAAGGCGGCAAACCCCTTTTTTTGTGCAATGTCTTCAGACATATTTGCACTGAAGCCGGTACACATGAGCAGGGGGATACCTGAACCGAATGCCCTTATTGCCAGGGCCATTTCATCCCCGTTCATCCCGGGCATGGACATGTCCGTGATCACCAGATCATATTCATCCGGATGGGCCCTGACTTTTTTGACCGCGTCCAGGCTGTTGGTTTCAATGGTCACATGATACCCCAAAGAAGCAAGACTTCTTTTGGTCACATCCAGCAGCATGATGTCATCATCCACCACCAGAATATGTTCCTCACCCCGGGGCAGTTTTTCCAGGCTTTTCTTTTTTACCACCGGCTGTCCGCCCTGTTGAACCACAGGAAAAAACACATCGAAAACCGAGCCCTCCCCCGGGGTGGTCTGGACCTGAATATCCCCTCCATGATTTTTGACGATGCCATGCACCACGGACAACCCCATCCCGGTCCCCTGTCCTTTCGGCTTTGTGGTGAAAAACGGCTCGAAAATCCGCTCCACCACATGGGAAGGCATGCCGTTGCCCGTGTCTGCCACCCGCAGTTTCAGATACGGGCCGGGAGGAAACGCCGTATCAATTTTTTCAGACGACGCGGGAAACGTCACTTGTTCAAGGCTCACCGTCAAGATCCCGTTTTGTTTTTCTTTCATTGCCTGGGCCGCATTGGTGCACAGATTCATGGCCACCTGGTGAATCCGGGTGGCATCGCCCAGGATCATTGATGAACAGGCAAGGTCCTCAACGATCCGAAGGGTTTTGGGAAATGAGGCCTGGAGCAGCTTCAACACCTCTTTGACAATGATATTCACCTGGATCGGCCGGGATTCCACCTCGGCCTGGCGGCTGAACGCCAGGATCTGATGAATCAGATCCCTTGCCCGGTCGGATGCCGCCTGAATTTTGGTCAGGTTGGCATGCTGGCTGGACAACTCTTCACTGTCCATTCTGGCCAGCTCGGTATACCCCATGATGGCGCTCAAAATATTGTTGAAATCATGGGCAATGCCGCCTGCCAGGGTCCCGATGGCCTGAAGCCGGGCAGACTCCGCCATTTTCTGCTCGATCATCTTCTCTCTTTCCAGCCGGTTTTTCATGGAATTGAACAGCATGGCATTTTCAATGGCGATGGCGGCATGGTGGGAAAACACCCCCAGAATCAAGGCATCGTCTTCCGTAAAAAAGGTGTTGTCTTTTTTGTTCATCACTTCCAGCACCCCGATGAGCTTGCGCTTGGATTTCATGGGCACACACAGAAGGGATCGGGTTTCCATGCCGGTCATATCGTCGATCTGAGGATAAAACCGCTCATCTTCCCGGGTATCGGGCACCAGCAGACTGGTCTGATTTTCCGCCACCCAGCCGGCCACCCCCGCACCGGGCGGAATACGGACATCTTTGAGATGCTCCGCGTTGGGACCGGTGGGAATGCTGAACACCAGTTCACCGGTTTTTTCATCCAAAAGCATCAGGGTGGAGGCCACTGCGTCGGTGACGATGTTGGCATATTTCATGATCAGGTTCAGCACCTCTTCCAGATCGATGGTGGAGTTGATCACAAACCCCACCTGGAGGGCTTTGGCCAGTTTTTCACTGTTCAGCCGGCTCAAATTTTCAATTTGCCGGTTCTGGATTTTCAGAGCCGGCATCAGCTGTTCTTCATTGACATAGCCCTTCTGGATAAGAATCTGGCCCAGTTTAGGGGGATGTGCATCCATTTTCCGGGTGCCGGAAACCAGCTCCGTGCGATCCATGTCCAGTTGAAACGCATCTTCGAAGAATTCATGCTGGGTCTGCAGTGCTTCTTCCAGCTGGTCCTGGGAAATCGTTCCCATACCCACCAGAAGATCTCCCAGAAGATGAGAATGAATATTCATGCCGATATCCTTACTTTTTTATGCCGCCGGTTTGTGAACCGTCAGCTGGGGAAAGGGAATTTCCCAGTTATTGGCGGTACAGGCATCCGTGCACCAGCGCTGGATAGCCCGACGGATCCGATTGTACAGCGGCGCCATTTTGCCGTCAAAGTCCGCGATCACCACCAGATCCAGGGAAGAGGAACCTGCCTGTGCAAATTCCACTCTCAGGTTGAGCAGGTTCTCTTCATACTTTTCTTTTGCCAGACGTTCCCGGATATAGGCATCCATAATTTCCAGGACCCGGCCCGTGGCAAGGGACTGGAGGTTGTATGAGATACCGAAGGCGATCTTGAGCCTGAAGTTCACGGACAGGTTCAAAGGAGACATTCCCAGAAAATCCGGGGTCTGGTAAATCTTTTTGGCCCCTCCGCGCAGCACCATCTCCACCATTTCATGGGACAGGCTGGTGACACATCCCCGGGTGCCGTCCGACAGAATCACCCAGTCGTTTTTCCGGCAGGGAAACCAGGGTTCATGACGTTGAAACGGCCGGGAGGTCCGATCCATGAGCGCCTCGATGGGCAGGCGCAGGGTCTGCCCCAAATCCGGATTTTCCAGCACGGAGAAAAAATTGATCTTTTTCACCACCCAGGGCACGCCCTGATACACCAGCCGTTCACCTTCCCGAACCGCACCGATGTTCAGGATCAGCCGGCTCTGGTTCACGAACCGGGGCACGGTATTTTTAACGGCCCAGGCCAGACCCAGAAGAAAAACAATGGCCAGCGACAACAGCACCCAGTCCTCGAACAGATAAAATACCAGAATGACGGCAAACAACCCTGCCAGAACACTCACGACCCGATACAGCAGATCGATGACCCGGTGATGGAACGGCCGGTATACCGAATGGTATCCCGGGATATGTTTAATCAGAAACAGGTAGGCCGCTCTCAGCAACAGCAGGATCCCGATGCAGGCAATCAATGCCACAAACAGAAACAGGCCCCGGGTTTTGAAAAAATGCTTGATGGACTGCTGAGAGCTTTCAAGAAGGGATTGTTCTTCCGATTCCAGATCATCCAGCTGCATCTGCGTGATTTCCAGCCGGCTGAGAATCTGGCTTTCCTGCCCCTGCCATTCCGGCACCAGTTTTTCCAGTCCCTCTCTCAACCGGGGATCTTCGGTCCGGGAAATCAATTCCTTCAGGTTTTCATTGGCCT
The DNA here is from genome assembly GCA_011389555.1 of Desulfotignum sp. Lineage (GTDB taxonomy): Bacteria > Desulfobacterota > Desulfobacteria > Desulfobacterales > Desulfobacteraceae > Desulfotignum. Next base: position 9,929 of record JAABUD010000168.1, read on the forward strand.
GGCGGACGACCGGTCTCAACGCCTGGTATTTGGACAACTTTTCCCTGAGATCGGATTTCTGCCGGGCTTTTTGTGTGACCCGTTTGAGCTCCATGATCCCGGGTTTCACCAGGGAAACCACTTCATCTTTCCAGTTGAACGGGGGGTCCTGTCTTTCCGCAAACAGACGGGTATCCACCCCGGTCGCGATCCGCTCGAAATCCTGGCTGGCAGATGACAGCATTCTGTCCAGCCTGTCCAGTTCCAGCGCGATATTGCCCTTTTCCGTTTCCGAAACACTTTCGGCCATCTCTTTCTGCTTGTCGATGATCCGCTGTTGCAGCTGCTGCCTGTGCTCGGTAATGGCGTTGAGCATATCCAGTGTGCCGGAATCGGACATCCCGGCCGTTTCGTCCAGGACCGGTGCATCCTGCCCTTCTGCCGGCAAACCACTCAGATACAGGACTGCCGCAAGAAAAAATACCGTGAACCATATCCGCAATGTCACCATGTCTCTCCTGTGTCCATCTTTGAATGTTGCTGGGTACCATAACACGAAACATATCTGGAGAACAGGCCCTTATGTAACATTTTCTGCCTTGTTTTTCATCATTCCTTGACAGGGGAAACACTTCCGAATATAGTCACACATAAATTTCTTTTGAAAAGGAGCGCTTCTATTGGGACTGCTTGACAGAGGAAGCCTGATATACAACCGGATGGTCATGATGGCAGGCGATATTCTGGTTGCCCTGATCATTTTGCTGACAGCTGTCAATTACACCCTGAATTTATCCGCAACCCCCTCATGGGCTGTTTTTTTCATTCCCGTGGTTCTTTTTTTTTCTTTTCTCTGTGAAGTCTATCAGCCGGACAAATGGATATTCCGGGAACAGCTGATACGATCGCTTGTCGCTGTGTCGCTGTCGTTTCTTGTTCTGGCCGTGCTTCCCCGAACGCCGGACACCCGGCTCTGGCATCTGTCCGGCGTTCTGCTGATGTATTTTCTGTTGCAGAACATCTGGCAGGGCCTGCTTCACAAATCCAGTGATGTCCATTTTTTCGCGGAAAAAATTCTGGTCATCGGTACAGGGACCACCGCGGAAAGCGTTGAACACCTGATTCAGGAATCCTCTGGAAAATATGCCTTTGCCGGATTCATCAAAACATCCAAAGATCCCGTTTCCGTGGATATTTCCCGGATCCTGGGATCGTTTGACGATATCGTCACCATTGCCCGGCAAACCCGCACCAACATGATTGTCATCGCCCTGACGGAAAGACGGGGCAACCTGGAAACCGACAAACTGGTGTCGTGTAAACTGCAGGGAATCAAGATCGTGGATTACCCGACATTTTATGAACGAATCACCGGTAAAATCCCGGTGGAACATATCAATCCAGGCTGGCTGGTTCAAAGCCGGGGGTTTCTCATCACCCCGTTTATCCGGCTGGTAAAAAAAATTCTGGACCTGGGGTTTGCGTCCATCCTTCTGGTCCTCTGCCTGCCCGTGTTTCCATTGCTCGCGCTGGCCATCAAACTGGACTCTCCGGGCCCGGTGTTTTATTTTCAGAAACGGGTGGGGCTCCACGGCCGGCTTTTCACCATTTACAAATTCCGGTCCATGCATGTGCAGCCGGACCATGCATCTGTTGCGGCCTGGGCCAGTGAAAACGATCCCCGAATCACCCGGGCCGGAAAACTGATCCGGCGGCTCCGCATTGACGAGCTGCCCCAGCTGATCAACGTGCTCAAAGGCGACATGAGCTTTATCGGTCCCCGGCCGGAACAGCCGGAATTCGTGGAACAGATCAGCCGGGTCGCCCCGTATTATCCCCAGCGCCATGCCATCAAGCCGGGCATCACCGGCTGGGCCCAGGTGATGTATCCCTATGGCGCGTCCATTGGGGATGCCGTGGAAAAACTGCGGTATGATCTGTATTACATCAACAACCTGTCCCTGTTTCTTGAACTCTATATATTTTTTGAAACCATTAAAATTTTATTATTCCGAAGGGGTGGCAGATGATCATGATGAACAAACAAACCCGACATATCAACCGAAGCCAGCGCCTGTTCATCGAGCTGGGAACTCCTTTGCTCCTGGAAGCATGCGCACCGGATCGTTCCGCCACCAGCCAGCTCATCGGAATGCAGGTCGGCAGTTATCTCATTGTCCAGTTGACGGAAAACAACTGGATGCAAACCCGGTTTTCGTCCGGAGACACCCTTACCGCCAGATATGTTTTGTCCGATGATGTGTTCGAGTTCAACACCCGGGTCATGCAGATCATCGAAGACCCGGATTATCTCTTGTTTTTGGATTACCCGGACGAGGTGGCATCCTGTAACATCCGCACTGAAAAACGGGTGGAGTGCTTTCTGCCGGTCCGGATGACCCTGGATACCTTTTGTCTGAAAGGCACCATTGTCAATATAAACCAAAACGGATGCCTCTGCATGGTGGACAGTGGCCTTTTTCCAGACCCCTGTGCCGTTGAGTATCTGAACCTGAGCCTTCATTACGGCCAGACGGAAACACTGACCATCAAAGCCGACATCCGTTCCATCCGGAAGCAGGGAAACCAGGCCTCCATCGGGTTGATGTTCAAACATCTGGACGGGTTTTCGAAAAACGTGCTATCCGCTCTGGTACCGGCTCTGAAAATCTGATATCAGACGATCCACCCGGTCACGGATCTCTTCTGCCAACGAGGCAACCGACGTAACATCCTGTGCATCATCCATATCCCAGAACTGTGTTTCCCCTCCCAGTGCCGGTATTGCATCCGCCGTCATGCGTATGACCAGAGAAGGGGGCTGTTTATTGAACTCTTCCGCCATCAGACCGTCCAGCGAACGGGGCTGCCCGTACTTGATATCCACCCCCTGATCCGCCAGAAAATCCCGGGTGTCCGCCTGGATTTCCCCGGCAGGATCGATTCCGGCGGACAACACCCGGATACGTCCTTCAGAGGCCATTTTGGCATACGCTGCAGCGATCTGGCCGCGGCAGGCATCTTTTTTGGACACAAACACCAGGGTGGGTTTTTTCTGCACGGCATCCATGACCCGTTGTGCTGCCTGTTGGATATCCTGGTCCACCCCGGGAACAGACATCACTTCTCCGGCGGCTTCCACATTTTTGTATGTCAGCGATTCGGCAAACCGGGCGGAAATCGCATCAAAAAAATAATGGGCCGTCAGTTTCACGCCGTCAAACAACCGTTTGCCACCGGATGCCCCCACGGCCAGCAGAACTCCCTGGCGGGACCCGGCATCCGGATCCGCCAGCTTCATTTTGTATCTGCGGCCCCAGAACATCTGACACCGGTCGATGAGGATCTTTGCCTGGGCCGACACATTATAGAAAAACACAGGGGAGGCCAGCACCACCACATCCGCTGTTCGGATCAGGCCGTAGATCCGGGGCTCCATCTCATCTTTGATGGGGCAGAACCCTTTTTTTTCGCATACCACCAGCTCTTTGCACGGCTGGATATCCAGTCCGTCCATCTGGATCACCCGGGTCCTTGCACCGTTGTTTTCACATTCTGCCAGGAACCGATTCAACAGATGAACGCTGTTCCCTTTTTTTCGGGGGCTTCCCTGGAGTCCCAGGACAAACATGGCAATCTCCTTTGTTTGATGGTTTCATCCAGAATGACTGTTTTTCATACCCGATGTCAAGCAAATCTTCAAGGATCGGTCACGGGCTTTTCAACTTCCGGCAAAAAACTGCCCGTACCCATTTTGCAGCACGTTTCAGGTTCCTTCTTGAAAAAAATGGCCAACCCATCTATGCTGATCCGTGCAGACCTGCTGACCACTGCAGACCCGAACCCTTTGTTTACTCTTTGACCATGGAGGTGCCATGACATTTGTCGTAATCGGCGGAGATGCCGCCGGCATGAGCGCAGCCAGCCGGGCCCGGCGGCTGTACCCCGACCTTGAGATCACCGTGCTGGAACAGGGGCATGACGTATCATACAGCGCATGCAGCATGCCCTATAACATTGCCGATCCAGATACCCCCATGGATGATCTGGTGGTCCGGACCGCCCGGGAATTCATTGAAAACCACCACATCCACCTGCTCACCGGCCATCGCGCCACTGCCATCCATCCGGATAAAAAACAGGTCACGGTTCGCACGTTACAGGGCGAATCAACGGCCGTTGCCTACGACAAACTGCTCATTGCCACCGGGGCTGTCCCCACCCTGCCGGATCTGCCCGGAAAAGAACGGCTCATGCCCTTGAAACAGCTGGCAGATGGCCGGCGCATCAAGGAAACGATTCAAAAGCAAAAGGTCCGAAACGCCGTGATCCTGGGGATGGGATACATTGCCCTGGAGATGTGCGAAGCCCTCACGGAGCTGGGCATCCAGGTGACCATGGTCAAACCCGGCCCCCGGCTGCTGCCCTGGCTGCCCGAAAAGATGGCTCAGGTGGTTCAGGAAGAACTGATTCGACACAACATCACCCTTCATGCGGGGACAGGCATCCAGCGCATCGAACCCAAAGATACGGGGAGCCGGATCATCTGTGACGGGCGGACCCTGGATGCGGACCTGGCCATCGGCGCCACGGGTGTGGCGCCCTGCAGTGAGCTGGCAAAGGATGCGGGCCTGACCCTGGGGGTATCGGACGCTATCCGGGTGGACCCGTACCTGCGCACCTCGAATCCTGATATTTTTGCGGCCGGGGACTGCGGGGATGCCATCCATGTGGTCACGGGCCAGCCGGTCTGGATTCCTCTGGCGCTTCGGGCCAACCGGGCCGGATGGGCCGTGGCGGACAACCTGTCTGGAAACCGCAATGCCCTCCAGGGCGTGGCCGGCACGGCCGTGTTCAAGGTGTTCGACCTGGCTGTGGCCCGGTCCGGCCTGACCCTGTCCGAAGCCAAAAAAGCGGGGTTTGATCCCGTGGAAAACCAGATCACCAGCCTGTCCCGGGCCAGATGGCAGCCGGGCGCGGCAAAAATTCATGTCAGCATGGTGGGGGACCGGCAGACCGGACGACTGTTAGGGGCTCAGATCACAGGGACGGACGGGGTGGCCCACCGCATCAATGCCGCGGCCGTGGCGTTGCATGCCCGCATGTCCGTGGCGGATTTCATCCAGACCGATCTGGCCTATGCCCCGCCGTTCAGTCCCACCTGGGACCCGATGCTCACGGCGGCGATCCAGCTGGAAAAAAAATTATGACGGCTGCCGGGCTGCGGCAATGCCCCGGGTTTCATCCACCCGGGTCAGCAGCAGCCCTCCCACGACAAAAAACAGGATCACTGCAGCGACTCCGGCCCGCTGGGAATCGAATGCCTCGGTCAATATCCCCAGCAGCAAAGGCCCCATAAAGGCGGTCAGTTTACCGGAAAAGGCAAAGAACCCATAAAACTGGTTTTCCTTTTCCGGGGGCACGAACCGGCCCAGCAGGGACCGGCTGGCGCTCTGATTGGGCCCGGCAAAAAAACCCACCAGAATGCCCGACACCCAGAACCCGGTTTTACTCGAAGCCAGCACGGCCATCAGCACGGCCAGGGCCAGCACGGCGTTGCTGACCTGGATGGTGGTCTTCCCTCCCAGCCGGTCATCGAAAACCCCCATGATCAATGCCCCGATTCCGGCTGCCACATTGAGGACAATCCCGAATATCATGATCTCCTGAAAGCTGAACCCGAATGTCCCGGCCGCATAGATTCCGCCAAAGGCAAAAATGGTCACCAACCCGTCATTATAGATCATCCGTGCCACCAGAAGACGTATGATCTGCCGGTACCGGCGGATGTCTTTAAAGGTATCCATCAAATCCGCCACCCCGTTTTTCACGATGCCGGCCTTGCCTGCGCGAACCAGGGGGCGTGTTCCAGGCACCCAGAGAAACAGCGGAATGGAAAACAGGGCAAACCAGACCGCCACCACCAGACAGGCGGCCCGAATGTTGGCACCGTCCGCCGTGGAAACTCCGAACCAGGGAACGGCCGGATGAATGAATCCCGCCAAAACCACCACCATGGCCGCCAGCCCCCCGATATACCCCACGCCCCAGCCCACACCGGAAATCCGGCCGATGTTCTTCGATGTGGTGATATCCGGCAGATAGGCATTGTAGAACACATTGGAAAACTCGAATGCGATATTGGACACCACAAACCAGAAAAGGGCCCAGACCATCTGGCCGGGTTCGATCCAGTACAGCGCTGCCGAACCCGCCACGGTCACGACAGTGGATATCAGTAAAAAGCGTTTGCGCAACCCGCCCTGGTCCGCCAGGGCCCCGAGTATCGGAGAAAGGAACGCCACACACAGGGCGGTCAGGGTCACGCCCCGGGACCAGAGGGCCGTGCCGGTCACCGGGTCCGGTGCCATTTTTGACACAAAATAGGTGCTGTAAACAAACGTGACCACCAGGGTGGTGTAGGCGGAATTGGCAAAATCGAACACCACCCAGCCAAACAGGGAACGCCGGTCTGCATGTTTTTTTAACATTTCATAACTCTTTCTTTTGATTGGTATAGATCGGTTGTCAGATCATTTTTTCCCCGCCAGAACCGGCCGACGGCCATTCCCGGCCGGACCCGGGGCAGGGCGGCATCTTGTGCCAGACCCGCCAGGGGACGCTGCTGCACCATCCGGTCCGACACACGGGTCAGCACAGACAGGGTCGCGGTTTCCGTTTCCCGGGCCAGATCGGATATACGGGTACGGCATGCCTGCCCTGTATCCGGATCTTGATACTGAAACAGGCGGTGGAAAAACGGCGAGGTCTCTTTCCCGTCATCCGGATAAAACAGGGACAGGGCCACATCCAGAAACCGGTGCCCCCCGCTGTTCAACCCGGATAACATCCGGTAGACCCCTTTTTTTTGAAACAGGGCCTGGTAAAAGACATGGGACCGGACCGCATATTCCAGACAGGTGGTATCTCCCGGTCTATCCAGGCCGAACAACATTCCCAGATATCCCAGCAATTTTTTCCGCGTCACTTCGGTTTCCGACAGAATCCGACCCAGGCGGGTCCGGGCAGGGGTCCGGGTCTGGTGAAGAAAGTACAGATCCAGGGCCGTTTCAAACTGGCGGTGACGGGCCGTGGCGCCGGGATGAATCCGGGGCATGCCCGAATAGTAATACACCAGGGGATGAAACAGGGTATCCGCAAGGATATGGCAGAGGATACCGGCTCCCAGGGACAGGGCACCGGCATCGACCGTTGTCTGCCGCATCCGGTCCAGAAAAAAGAGCACGGGGGTCAGGGCTTGTGAATCCGACCCGTGGAACGGTTCGGCGGCCGCCTGAATGCGCCCTGCTCTGGGTCCCAGCAGATAGTAAAATGGCATATCCGGGACCACGGCACCCAGAAAAAACAGATTTTCACAGGTATGCACGGGTTCAAAAAAAACCGAGTCCGTGGGCAGGTTCGATTTTACCCGGTTTGCCAGATACCAGTGGGATATTTCCTTGGGCATGCGAACTCTCTTTGTTTCAGGCCGGTGCCGGCGGTTTCCAGCCTTCCAGTGCCAGCAGTTGTTGTTTCACATCCAGCCCGCCGCCGAATCCGGTCAAAGACCCGTTTTTTCCGATGACCCGGTGGCAGGGGATGACGATGGGAAGGGGGTTTCTCGCATTGGCCATGCCCACGGCCCTTGCCGCGCGGGGATTTCCAACCTGCCGGGCCAGCTCTCCATAGGAGAGGGTGGTTCCGTATGGCACCCGGGCCAGGGCCTGCCACACCCGGCGCTGAAACGGGGTGCCGGCAAGTGCATAATTCAGGGAAAATCGGGTCAGGGTGTTGTTGAAATATCTGTCCAGCTGGGACAAGGTATCGGAAAACCGCCGGGGATCTTCGATCCAGTCCGAAGCCGGAGAAATCACTGAGCTGCCTTCGGGAAAACAAATATATTCCAGTTTTTTTCTGCCGCCCACCAGCAAGCGGCCCACGGGTGAGTCGTAATAGCAAAAAAACATGATCCCTCCTTTTTTCACGATGTCAAGACAACCCTGTCTGATCTTTATCAGAGAATGCACTGGAAAGAAACGAAGAATTTACCATTTTGGGTTTGAACAAATCCCTGTTTATCCGTATACTCCATTCATGGAAATTGAACTGACTGAAATAAAAAACCACCTGTTTTCCCACCCCCCGTTCAGAAACCTGCCCCGGCAGGTGGTGGACGACCTGGTTGCTCATATCGAGGTGGCTTACTTCCAGGCCGGCACCATGATCCTGGAAAAAGGGCAGGAAAATCAGTTTCTGTTTTTCATCCGCAGCGGTGCCGTGGAACTTTTGAGAAGCTCCGGCGAACTGTACACACAGTTGGGTGAAGGGGAGTGCTTCGGCCAGTTTGCCCTGCTGCGCAAAAAAAAAGTCCGATATCCGGCCCGTGCCATTGAAGACACCCTGTTATATAAAATCCCGGATGCCCAGTTCCAGGAACTGGCGGACACCTACGACGGGTTTGCCGATTTCATGGAAGAAGAACGAAGTATCCGGTTGAAAAATGCCCTGGGCCGATCGGGTCAGGCAAACCGGAATCCGTTGATGATTTCAAAAATTCATACACTGATTCCCCGAAAAATTGTCACGGCCTCACCCGACATTTCCATCCAGCAGGCGGCTGAGATCATGACCGAAAACCGGGTGTCTTCCCTGATCCTGGTACGGGACAATCCAAACCAGGACCCCTCTCCCGTGGCAGGACTGATCACGGACCGGGATCTGCGCAAGCGCGTTATTGTCCCGAACCTGCCGTTGTCCACCCCGGTGAAAGAGATCATGTCCACGGACGTCATCACCCTCCAGACGGAAGAATATGCGTTTGAAGCCATACTCGCCATGATGCGGCACAACCTCCACCACCTGCCCGTGCTGGACGGCAAAACGCCGGTGGGCGTGATCACTGTGTCGGATCTGATCCGGTATGAATCCCATGGATCGGTGTACCTGGTGGGGGATATTTTCCGGCAGACCGACGTGGCCGGACTGGCCGCCATGGCGCCGAAAATCAGGCAGCTGTTCATTCAGCTGGTGAACGAGGATGCCAATTCCCATACCATCGGTGCGGCCATCTCCCGGATGGGGATCAGCATTTCCCAGCGGCTGCTGCAACTGGGGGAAAAAGAGCTGGGACCGCCACCCGTTCCTTACTGCCTGCTGGCATTGGGATCCATGGCCCGGGATGAAATGACCCTGGTCACGGATCAGGACAACGCGTTTGTCCTGGACGACACCTTTGATCCCAACGCGCATGATCCCTATTTCAAGGCCCTGGCCCGGTTTTTGAGTGACGGCCTGGACCGGTGCGGTTACCCCTATTGCACCGGGGATATCATGGCCACCCATTCCCAGTGGCGGCAGCCTTTGTCTGCCTGGAAAACCTGTTTTTCCGACTGGATCGAGCGGCCTGAGCCGGAAGCGCTGCTTCATTCCTCCATTTTCTTTGACCTGGAAGGCATTTATGGCGAAACCGGTTTTGCCGGACAGCTCAAACAGCTGATTCTGGAAAAAGCACGGGACAACCAACGGTTTCTGGCCTGCCTGGCCCGGAACGCCCTGCTCAGAAAACCGCCCCTGGGGTTTTTCCGAAAATTTGTGCTGGAACATGACGGCAAGCACCGGAAAACGTTCAACCTCAAACGCCGGGGATCTTCCCCCATCAGCGACCTGGCACGGGTTCACGCCCTGGCCTGCGGGGCCCTGCCCGTCAACACCCGGGAACGACTGCTGCAGGTCACGGAAACCACTCTTCTGGCGGAAGGGGTGGGAGACGACCTGCTGGATGCCCTTGAACTGATCTGTATGGTCCGCATCCGCCACCAGGCCCGGCAGGCGGAATCCGGCGGGGATGTGGACAACAGTGTCATACCGGAAAGCCTGTCGTCCTTTGAGCGCAACCACCTCAAAGACGCGTTCCAGATCGTGTCCCAGGCCCAGTCGTTTCTTAAATTCCGGTACAATGTCTCTCCCGGCATGCAGACCGGCAGGCGGACCGGTCAGCAATGATTTTTTCCAGACCGTCTGCAACACCGCCTGTGGCACCGGACTGGCCTTCCCGGTTCCGGGCGCTGGAAAAAACAGCCACGGATCCTGAGATCAAAGCCTTTTATCAGGCCGGTGCCATTTCCGGAGACACCCCATTGAAACACGTCGCTTTTCTGTCCCTGGATCTGGAAACCACGGGACTGAACATGCAGACCGATGCCATCATCAGTATCGGGTTCATTCCCCTGTTCCATGACCGTGTTCTCTGCCAGGGGGCCCGACACCAGGTGATCCGCCCGGATCAAGACCGACCGGAACTCCAGACCGTGATTCACGGCATCACTCATGCCAGCGTGGATGCCTCTCCCCGGTTCCGCGCCGTTGTCCCCATGCTGTTACAGGCAATGGCCGGCCGGGTCATCGTGGCCCATTACAGCCGCATTGAACGTGACTTTTTACGCAGGGCCGTGTCGGATATGACCGGTGATGTCCTGGACTTTCCCGTGGTTGACACCATGGAGATTGAATCCAGAAAACATCCGGTGTCACGTCCCAACCGGTTCCAGCGCTGGATGGGAGCGGAAGCCAGCCCTTCCCTGCGGCTGGCCCGTGCCCGGGAGCGGTACAATTTACCCGCCTACCGTCCCCACCATGCCCTGACCGATGCGCTGGCTTCCGCCGAACTGTTTCTCGCCCAGATCAAAGATCAGTTCACCCCGGACACCCCCATATCCGATTTGCTTTATCAACCGCCCGAAAAAGGATAATGCCATGACAAACAACCACCCGCAACGACAGAATCTGTTTCTTACTTTTCAACTCAACACCGGACAAACCATATCATGACTTCTAACTGCAAGATTGTTTTTGACCCTTTTGGCCGGCGGGTCACTGTGCCGGCCGGCTCCACACTCTTTCAAGCCGCGCTTTCCAAAGGCATACTGCTCCGATCCGACTGCGGAGAAAAAGGCACCTGCGGCAAATGCCGGGTGATAGTGGATCATCCGGATTATCTGGCGCCCCGGACGGAACAGGAGCAGAAGCTGTTGAAAAAAAGAGGTCCGGACCACCGTCTGGCCTGCCAGGCCCGCATTCTCAAAGGACCGGTCCGGGTGACGGTTCCGGAAAACCTGGTGGTGGGAAACGAGGTGTTCGGCAAAACCGGTATCCAGGGAAATTTCAGCACAGATCCGGCGGTCCGTAGGTTTCCTCTAACGGCAGACCAGATCCACGCCGTGGATGACACAACCATTCTCTGCCAGGAAGAAAAAATCCGCCGGGGAGTGGAAACCCGGTTTTCAGAAACCATTTGTTTCACCTCCCTTGGCCCATTGGCTCAACTGTCCGATCCGTCGGTCTACACCCATGACCTGACCGTGATTGTTCAGGAAAAGGGCCGGGTGATGGCCATCCATCCGGGCCTGCATCCGGCAGGGACGGGTATCGCTTTTGATATCGGCACCACCACCATTGCCGCCTACCTGTGTGACATGGTCGATGGTACCATCTTGACGGCCAAAGCCATGGTCAATCCCCAGCGCCGGTATGGCGAGGATGTGATTTCACGGATTTCCGCCGTGAATGAAAACCCGGATGCGCTAAGGGCCCAGCAGCAGCTGGCTGCCGGGGCCATGAACCACCTCATCGACACCTGCCTGGAAGAAACCGGCCGAAGCGCGGATACCATCGACCGGATCACCATGGTGGGAAATCCCACCATGGAACATCTGATTGCCGGACTCACCCCTCACACCCTGGGAATCGCCCCTTATCTGCCGGTGTTTCAGGATGCCCTTGACCCCGTGTGCAAAGATCTGGGACTCCATGCCGGAGACAACGTCCCCGTGTTCATTTTCCCGGTGATTTCCGGATTTCTGGGGGGAGACATTCTGGCGGCCTGTCTGGGGGATCTGTCCCACACCCGAAAAGAGACCACCCTGATCATCGACATCGGCACCAATGGCGAACTCATGCTCTGCTCGAACGGCAGCATCTGGGCCACCAGCTGTGCCACGGGGCCGGCCCTGGAAGGGGCCCAGATATCCAGCGGCATGAGAGCCGCCACCGGGGCGGTCAGCCGTGTGTGGGTGGAAAACGGTACCATTGTCCATGAAACCATCAACCAGGCCCCGGCCATCGGCATCTGCGGCACGGGAGTGATCGATATTCTGGCGGCCATGCGGAAAACAGGCATCATCAAGGAAGACGGGAAATTCGATCCGGCCAAGCCCGGAGTCACCACGGATGACACCGGAACGGGCCGGGCCTTCACGCTGCCGGGAACGGATGTCCAGTTTGTTCTCAAAGACGTCCGCCAGGTTCAGCTGGCCAAGGCGGCCCTGTCCGTGGGCATTCAGATGATGCTGGAAAAAGCCGGGGTCACCCGGGTGGACCGGACCATTCTCACCGGGGCGTTCGGTGCCAAATTCGACTGGAAAAATGCCAGAGACATCGGCATGCTCCCGCCCATGATCTGTGAAAACGACATGATCGCCGCGGAAAACCTGGCCGGCACGGGCGCGGTCATGGCCCTGCTGGACAAAGCCTTTGAAACGGAAGTGCGAACCATGGCCCGGGAGGTGTCATTTATCGAGCTGGCTTCGGAACCCGGATTTGTCGAACGGTTTTCTGCGGCCACCCGGTTCCCGGATCTGGAGCAGGATTGAAATTTTCCAAAGACTGTGGTTCAATCATGCCATGAGTGAAAATGTTTTCTATTTCATCCTGGTGCAGGCTTCCGCCATTGTGACCGGGATCCTGGTTCTGGGGTCTCTGGGCCACATGGTTTACCAGCGCAGAGAGCCCCCCAGCATGATTGCCTGGCTTTTGGCCATTCTTCTGCTGCCGTATATCGCTGTACCGCTGTATTTCATACTCAGAAGCCGGAAACTCAAACGAGGGGAAAAAACAGCGCTCACGCTGGCACGAAAAGGGGAGATACCGGATACGGACGCCACCCGGATCGATATGGTACTTCGAAACAACGGGATTGCCGGCGCCACCTTCGGCAACCGCTTTTTTTTCTATACCGACGGTGTCAAAGCCTATAACATGCTCATGGAGCATATCGCTTCCGCCAGAGAATCCATTCTGATCTCCACCTATGTTCTGAGTCCCGATTTGGTGGGGAAAAACATCCTTTCGGCCCTGACCCGGAAAGCGTCCCGGGGGGTGCAGGTGAAACTGCTCATCGACTGCATCGGATCTTTGCCCCTGTACGTCTGGCAGAAACCGCTGCGGAATCTGAGAAAAGCCGGGGGTCAGGTGGCGTTTTACATGCCCCTGCTGACACGGCCGTTCCAGAATTACATCAATTTGAGAAACCACAGAAAACTGTTCATTTTCGACGATTGCACCGTACTTTCCGGCGGCATGAACATTTCAAACGACTACATGGGTCCTTCCCCGTATGATCAGCGATGGGAAGATATTCTTTTTTACGTCCAGGGACCGGCCGTGTTTCATTACCGGGAAATTTTCACGGAAGACTGGAATCATACCGCCGGAGACAAACTGGCCCCGCCTGATTTTCTGCCGGAAGCCACCGGAGATGCCGTCCTTCAGGTGGTACCTTCCGGTCCGGACATTCAAAGTGACGCCCTTCACGAAGCCCTGCTGTTCGCCGTTTTTTCCGCCCAGCAACGCATCTGGATCGTCACCCCGTATTTTGTCCCGGATAAGAGCCTGATGCAGGCCCTGGTCATTGCCAGTCACCGGGGTGTGGATGTCAAACTCATCACACCGGCCGCATCCAACCATCTGATCGCCGACCTGAGCCGGTCCGGTTTCATGCGGGACCTGAACGCCCGGGGGGTGGATGTCTGTCTCTATCAGAAAGGCATGATCCACGCCAAAGCCATCCTCTATGATCGTCGAGGCGTGATCATGGGATCGGCCAATTTTGATCAGCGCAGTCTGTTTTTGAACTACGAAGTGGTAAGTTTTGCCTATTCCAGGCCCATTATTGACCAATGTGAAGATTGGATGACACAGCTGCTGGCCGACTGCACCTGTCATATACCCCCGGCCGGCAGATGGCGCCGGCTCAGCGAAAACCTGATGAGTGTATTTGCGCCGCTGCTGTAACCGGTTGGAACTGTAGCGATATGTTTAAACCAGATATCCCATTATTGCGGTCCCCGTTGATTCTGGAAAACAAGATCATTCCCTGTGATTTCGGTATTCTGTGCTGGAATGTTCACAAGGAGAATCTGAAACCCGAGTTCGATACCATGATCGGCAACTGGGTCCGGCAGTTCGGCATGGATATTGTTCTGTTCCAGGAGGCGGTATTTCCGGAAACGCTGCTTTCCGTGGCCGGACTGTCCTATGCCGCAGCCGCAAACATCCGAATACGACGATTCAATTTCGGGGTGTTGACCGCCGCCACGGCCGACCTTCATGCCAAAACCGACGTCATGTCCCTGGCCAGGGAAACCATGCTCACCACCCGGAAAAACATTCTCATGACCCGGTACTGGCTGGGCAGCGGGGACCTGCTGCTGGTGGTCAATGTACATGCCGTCAATTTCACCTCCCGGGCCTGGTATGAATGGGAATTTACCCGGCTGTTCAAAACCCTTCAGCACCATCACGGCCCGATGATCCTGGCCGGGGATTTCAACTGCTGGAACCGGTCCCGGCTTCAGATCATCACGAACCTGTCCCGAAAACTCGGCCTGCGGCAGGCCCGGCCAAAACGATCTCATCTGGTGAAACAGGTATTCGGGTTTGAACTGGACCGCATCTATTTCCGGCAGTTGACACTGCTGCATATGGATGCACTGGAAAACCGCATATTTTCAGACCACAACCCGCTGCTGGCAAGATTTTCCTGTATCCTTTCCGGGCGAGAAACATTTTGATTGTGTTGTGAAAATTTGTCTGATATTTCTTTGCTGCAGATCGCAGTGCTTTGAATGCTATCTGCTTTATTTTCAACCAAAAGGGCCGGCCCCTTCAGGAGATTGACAATGCCCCTTATGGAAAAAATTAAAAAACACGGCCTGCTGTTTGACGGTGCCATGGGATCGATCCTCATTTCCAAAGGCCTGGCAGGAAACGAAGCGGCAGAAACCTGGAACATCCGGCACCCGGATATCATCCGGCAGATTCATACGGAGTATCTTGCTGCCGGGGCTGATGGGGTCAGTGCCAACACATACGGGGCATCGTTGCTCAAGCTTGAAAAAACGGGCATGTCTCAGGATTTTGAAAGGCTCAACCGTGAAGGGGTCCGTCTGGCCAAAACCGCGGGTGATTCCAATCATTATGTGGCTGCGGATTTCGGTGCGATGGGTGACATGCTCGCCCCTGCCGGCCCGGTTTCATTTGAAACAGCAACAGACTGTTTTGTCCGCCAGGCAGAGATCCTGGAAGATGAGGGGGTTGACCTGTTTCTTGTGGAAACTGTTTTCGATCTCAATGCCGGCCTTTGTGCGGTTCAGGCCATCCAGTCCGTTTCAAGCAAACCCGTTTTCTGTTCTTTGACTTTCAAGGAAACCCCGAAAGGGTTTTACACCCTTTTTGGAAATGCGCCGGAACACAGCATGAAGATTCTGGCGGATCACGGTGCTTCCGCGGTGGGGGCCAACTGTTCCCTGGGCAGCGATGCCATGGTGCGGCTGGCGGATCAGATTCGTCAATCCGTGGATATCCCGGTGATCATTCAACCCAATGCCGGTATGCCGCAAATCACAGCGGACAACCACACGGTTTATCCTGAAAACGATGACCTGTTTGCCGCCAACATGAAAAAAATCCGGGATCTGGGGGTGGAAATCATCGGCGGATGCTGCGGCACAACACCGGAAACCATCCGGAAAATTCACGGGTTGCTTTCACCGGCCCGCCATTGATTTTCTGAACGACGTAAAACCCAAAAAGCAAGGCAGCCGGATATCCGGCACGGGCTGTCTTGCTGATGGATCACCTCAAACCGTGCATTCTTTCATGGTCTGGGCGACTTCCCTGTACACATCGGAAAATCGCAGCATGCCGATGAACTCGGTTTTTTCCATCACAAAAAGGGTGTCATGCCGGTTGACCACAAACAGATGAAAGCATTTGGAAAGGGTATCATCCACATTCACCGTCTGGCCCTCATTGGGGGTGTTCACAAAATCTTTGACATGGATATCCCCGGCCTTGCGGCACAGGTCCTTGAACGGGCTCTCCCACAGGTTGTAGTCTTCGCGCATGGCACTCCAGATATATTTGAGCCCGAATTTGTCCAGGGTTTTTTCCAAATCCACTTTGTGGTACTTTTTTTCCAGCCCCTTGAACAGATCGATGGGGGATATTTTTCCGATGATCTGTTTTTTTTCATTTTCCACCAGCAGAATCCGCTGCTGACTTTTCCCGGACAAAAAGGCTTCCTGGGCATTTTCCAGGGTGGAAAACGCTTCAAACAACGTGGCCGTGTCTGAAATTTTTGGAAATTGCTCTGTGGGAACCATCAACTCCCGGACTTTCATTTTTTCCATATCTTTTCTCTCCTGTTTCTGGTCTTTTTTTCGATACCGATCCGACACCCTCGGAACTGTATGCAGCGGGGGGTGGTTTCCGGATATCCATTTTACTGACATAGAATAGGAAACCCCCATGAAAGTCAATGAATTTTACCATTTTCCCGCGGAAAAAACATCCGGTGGAACCGCTGACATATTTGTGGATCTATGGTAAACATCATGAGACCATAACCTGAATTACCTGATTTCAAACAATGGAGACCCCATGAAAGATACCCGATTGTCCATCACTGAAAAACCGGTTGACCCCCTTGACTCCGATCTGGTGGTCTATTTTGCCACCCAGCGCACAGAAATGCCCCCTTCCTGTGATATGGCTGTCACCGCCCTGGTGGAAAACGCTTATGCACTCAAGGATTTTTCCGGGAAAGCAGATGAAGAACTGCTGTATTATCCGCTGGCCGGCACGAAAACCGGTTTTACCGGTGCCAGACGGATCCTGGTCCTGGGACTGGGGATGGCGGACACGCAGACACCTGACCCCGTTTTTTTTGAAACCCTTCGCAAGCAGGGTGGCAACATCGCCAAAACCTGTGAAAAAACAAAGGCCGGTTCTCTGGTTGTCTTTCTGCCTCACATTCCAGGGATACGGGTGGACAAAACAGCGGAAGCGCTTGCGGAAGGGATTCTGCTGGGAGATTACCGGTTTTCCAAATACAAACAGACCACCCGGAAAGAAACCGATTATTCCGGCATTGAATCGATCCGGTTCTCCTGTGACAAAGAAACGGCACAGGCACAAAAAGGCGTAGACAACGCAGAGAATGCGGCCGCCGCGGCCTGCACGGCCAGAGACATGGCCAATGAACCGGGCAACGGGTGGACACCTGAATCATTTGCCGATTATGCCGCATTTCTGGCCGACACCCATGGCCTGACCTGTACCTGTCTGGGAAAAAAAGAGATGGAAGAGCTGGGCATGGGCGGAATCCTGGGGGTGAACCAGGGCTCGGCCACCCCGCCCTGCCTGGTGATTCTGGAGTATGATCCGGGCAACAAATGTGACACCCTGCTGCTGGTGGGCAAAGGACTGACCTTTGATACCGGGGGCATCAGCATCAAGCCGGCCGCGGGCATGGAGGAGATGAAATATGACATGTGCGGCGGGGCCGCCGTCCTGGCCGCCATGGCGGCCGTGGCCAGAGAAAAGCCGGACCTGCGGGTGGTGGCCATGATACCGGCCACGGACAACATGCCAGGCGGATCCGCTTTAAAGCCCGGGGACATCATCACCCACGTGAACCAGGTCACCTCCGAGGTGGTGAACACGGATGCGGAAGGCCGGCTGATCCTGGCCGATGCCCTGGCCCACGGCATCAAGACCTTTACACCGGACTGCGTGGTGGACATCGCCACCCTCACCGGGGCCGTGATCATCGGTTTAGGCCATCACTATACGGGCATGGTGTCCAACAGCGACGATCTGGCGCAGCGCCTGGAAGCGGCCGGACAGGATGCGGGAGAGCCGGTGTGGCGCCTGCCGTTGAACGAGGATTATACCAAGCAGATCGAATCCAAGGTGGCGGATATCAAAAACACGGGGGGCAAAGCCGGCGGCACCATCACGGCAGCGGCCTATCTGTCCAAATTTGTGGGAGACACCCCCTGGGCCCACCTGGACATTGCCGGCACGGCCTGGGATTTCACCAAAAAGCCCTATATTCCCAAAGGCCCCTCCGGCACGGGGGTCCGAACCTTTATCCACCTGATCCGGTCCTGGAAAAAATGGAGCCCCGCCAAAGGATGAGACCCATGGATCCCATGATGACACAGGCGTTTGAAAAAATCGTCCGCCAGGTGGGCACGGTGGTGCTGGGCAAAGAGCCCCAGATCCGGCTGGCCCTGGCCTGTATCTTTGCCAGAGGTCACCTGCTCATCGAAGATCTGCCCGGCATCGGCAAAACCACCCTGGCCAAGGTACTGGCCCGGTGTATGGGACTCAAGTTCCAGCGCATGCAGTTCACTTCAGACCTGTTGCCCGGGGATATTCTGGGCATGTCCGTCTTTGATCAGCATGCCGCCACCTTCACCTTTCATCCCGGCCCCATTTTCACCCAGGTGTTTCTGGCCGATGAGATCAACCGGGCCACCCCCAAGAGCCAGAGCGCCCTGCTGGAGGCCATGGAAGAGGAACAGGTGACCATTGAAGGGGCGACCCGGTCCCTGGAAGCCCCGTTTTTTGTCATCGCCACCCAGAACCCCATGGAACAGGCCGGCACCTTTGCCTTGCCCGAATCCCAGATGGACCGGTTTCTCATGCGCATCCACCTAGGGTATCCGGACCGGGCCGCGGAAAAACAGATCCTGACCGGCACGGGCCCGGAACCGGCCCTGGCGGCCGTTACCCCCTTTATGGACAAAACCGAAGTGCTCAAGATCCAAACGGCCGTGGAACAGGTCCATGTGTCAGACACGTTTTTGACCTATCTCCAGGACATCCTGGAGTTTACCCGCACATCCGGAAAATTCCAGGTGGGACTGTCCCCCCGGGCCGGGCTCTCCCTGTCCCGGGCGGCCCGGGCCTGGGCATATCTCCACGGCCGGGACCACACCCTGCCCGAAGATCTCCAGCAGATGCTGCCCTGGGTGGCCGGCCACCGGCTGAGATCCAGCCGGGACCTCATTGAATTTCCCCGGGACCGGCTCATGGATCTGTTCAACACCGTGCCGGTTCCCGTGTGATGCAGGCCCGGAATTACCGCTGTCATGAATGTAGATAAAAAACAGGTTTCCATCCGCCCCACCCGGCACGGGCTGCTGTTTCTCATCATCCTGGGGGCCATGATGGCCGGCGCCATCAACTACAACAACAATGCCGGATTTATCCTGGTGTTTCTTCTGGGCGGCATGGCCCTGATCTCTTTGTTCGACTCTTTGAAAAACCTGACAGGACTGACCATCGCCTTTGTATCCGCAGCCCCGGTTTTTGCCGGCCGCACGGCCCGGTTCAACATCCAGGTGCAGTCAAACGGCACGGAACGGGCCGGGGTGACCCTGGCCCTGCCGGCGCAGGCAGACCCCCGGATACTCACCCTTCAGCAAAATGAAACAAAACGGGTGGACATTCCTTTACAAACCGTCTCCCGGGGCATTTTCACCCCCGGCCCCCTGACGGTCTCCTCGGTCTACCCGTTTGGATTTTTTTGCCTCAAAACCCGGTTGCCCCTGCACATGACCTGCCTGGTGTATCCATCTCCGGCCGACGGATCTGTCAGACCGGACCCGGGAGGCGGCCATCTCGACGGAACCGCCCCTTCCCGGTTTTCAGGACCCGATGATTTCCAGGGCCTGTCTTTGTATCAGCCCGGACACGATGTGGGACGTATCGCCTGGAAAGCGGTGTCCAGGGGTCACGGGGTCTTTGTCAAGGAGTTTACGGCCGGGGCCGGCGGATTCATGATGCTGGATTTTGATGCCATTCCTTCCAAAGACACGGAATTCAAACTGTCCCGGCTGTGCCGCATGGTGCTTTCAGCGGACCGCCGGAAAACCCCCTATGGGCTGAAACTGCCGGACCGGCTGTTACCGCCGTCCCAGGGTCCGGGGCACCGACATCATTGTCTCAGGGCCCTGGCCCTGTATGGAAAAAAGGAGTCTTTGTCTTGACCCCCCCGGCCGGCCATGTGATTCCCGTTATCTGCGCTCTGGTGGTGGCCATGGCGCCCCATGCCTCAGGCCTGCCCGTGTGGATCATTGCCTGGTGTGTTTTCATGTGGCTGTACATGCTGGTGCAGCTTACAACCGGATGGCCCGTTCCCGGCCCGGTTCTCCGCCATGTGCTGGCTTTTGCCGGTATCACCGGGCTTCTGGCCACCTTCCGGGTACAGATCGGGGCCGATGCCTTTGTGGGGCTCATGGCGGTGATGGCAGCCATCAAACCCTTTGAAATGGCCACCCACCGCCACCGGATGATCACGTTGCTGCTCACCTATTTTATCATCATCACCAGCCTGTTTCGATCCGAATCCCTGTGGACCGTGCTGTACATGTTTGTGAGCGTTTTTGTCACCACCCTGGCACTGGTGCGCATCAACCACCCGCAGGGCCGGTTCCGGTCCTGCATCACTGTGACGGGCCGGATCATGGCGTTGGCCATCCCTTTGATGGTGTTGCTGTTTCTGTTGTTTCCCCGGCTTCAGCAGGGCCTGTTTGTCATGGAATCCAAAGGATCCGGGAGATCCGGTTTTTCGGAAACAATGAGCCCGGGCAGCATCTCCCGCATGGCCCGGGATCCGTCCGTGGCTTTCCGGGCGGATTTTGACGGACGGCCTCCCCGGACCGGGGGCCTGTACTGGCGGGGCATTGTGTTTGACCGGTTCAACGGAACCCGGTGGCTTCCGGCAGATCCACCCGCGTTCATCTCCCCCGAAAATCTTGATTCCACCGGATTAGTGACCGCCACCATGGTCCTGGAACCCCATGAAAGCCGGTGGCTGTTTGCCCTGGACCGCCCGGTGGACGCGCCTCCGGGTACCCGCCTGACAACGGCCCATACCCTTTTTGCACGACGGCCCGTGACCCGCAAACATATTTACCGGACGATCTCCCGCCCGGCCGGGTCCACCCGATCACCCGATTCAGGCCGCATCCATTCACCGGACCTGGTTCATACGCCGCCGGACCGCAATCCCAAAACCCGGGCACTGGCCCTTTCCCTGGCCAAAGAGATGCCGGACGACCGGGAAAAACTTGAGCGAATCCTGGCCTTTTTCAAAGAAAACAGCTTCTCCTATACCCTGACCCCGGCCCGGGCCGGGGTCCATCCTGTGGATGATTTTGTGCTCGAAACCCGGCAGGGATACTGCGAACATTATGCCGGTGCCCTGGCATTCATGATGAATGTGCTGGAAGTACCGGCCCGGGTGGTGGGGGGGTACCTGGGCGGGGAACTCAATCCCTACGGCAATTATATCACGGTACGCCAGTCCTTTGCCCATGCCTGGGTGGAGGTGTTTTTACCGGATTCAGGATGGGTCCGGGTGGATCCCACCCTGGTGGTGGCCCCTCAACGACTGGAACAAAATCCGGACGGATCACCCTCCCATACGGCCGCCGATCCCGGCACCATTCCGGTCCTCAAAAAACTGTCTTTCATGCTGGATGCGGCCAACCTCAAATGGGAGGCCTGGTTCACGGGATATTCGTTTGCCACCCAGATGGCATGGCTGCGTCAGCTGGGACTGGACACCACCCGGGGAACATGGCGTATCACGCTGGTGCTGATGAGCCTGACCCTGCTGGTTGTTGCTGTTTTTTTCCGTTTTTTTCCCCGTCTGTTTTCCAGGACCCGGAAAGACCCCGTGGCAGAAGCGTATACCCTTTTTTGCCGCCGGATGGCACGGGTCGGTCTGGAAAGATCCCCGGATCAGGGACCCGTGGATTTTCTGGATCAGATCCAAACCCGACGGCCGGATCTGGCTTCCGACGCCCGGGCCATCACAGACCTGTATATTCAAATCCGGTTCGGCAAAACCGGTTCCGAAAACCTGACAAACCCATTGATCACCCGTGTCCGGCGGTTCAAGCCTTCCCGCCGGGCCGGGGCACCCCCCCGCAGACAAGGCAACCAGCGATGACACAGACCCGCACAACACCATCTTGTTCCAACAAGCCACCGGCTCACCACCAGGCATCATTCCCGGTCCCGCCGGCAAAACAGGGGCAGATTCAACAACGCCTGTTGCACTGGTACCGGGCCCATCACCGGTGCCTGCCCTGGCGGGAGAGCACCGATCCTTACCGCATCTGGGTGTCTGAAGTCATGCTTCAGCAGACCCGGGTCAACACCGTGGTTCCCTATTTTCACAAATTTCTGGCAGCGTTTCCCTCTCTCCAGGATCTGGCCGGCGCCGACCTGGACCGGGTGCTCAAACTCTGGGAAGGACTGGGATATTATGCCCGGGCCAGAAACCTGCACAAGGCGGCACGGCAGGTGGTGCTTGTGTCAGACGGCCGGATTCCGGACCGGTTTGCCGATTTCAAAGCCCTGCCCGGGGTGGGGGACTACATTGCATCCGCAGTGCTGAGCATCGCCTTTGGCCGGGCCTATGCCGTGGTGGACGGCAATGTCAAGCGGGTCCTGTCCCGGCTGTTCTGTCTGGACATGCCCGTGAACCATTCTTCGGCCCATGGACAGTTCAAACCCATGGCGGAAAAACTGCTGGATCCGGCCGATCCCGGGGGCTTCAACCAGGCGGTCATGGAGCTGGGGGCCTTGATCTGCACCCCGTCGTCGCCTGCGTGCACGGCCTGTCCTTTGACCGTTCTGTGCTGTGCCCGGGCCCACTCCCGGGTCACCGACTTTCCGGTGCGGTTGACACGCAAAAAACCGCCCTGTTTTCACATCAGCACGGGTATTGTCATCAAACACGGCAGGCTGCTGATCACCCGAAGAAAACCGGACGGGCTTTTGGGCGGGCTGTGGGAGTTTCCCGGTGGAAAGGTGAAAAAAAATGAAACGGCTGAATCCGCCTGTATCCGGGAAATCAAAGAGGAGACCGGGCTCACGGTCCGGATATTCGATTATCTGACCCGAATCCGGCATGCCTATACCCATTTTAAAATTGAAATGGATGTGTTTTTCTGTGAGTATATGTCCGGGGATGTGGTGCTGGACGGTCCCGTGGATTTTCAATGGATCGACCTGTCTGACATCCGCCGGTTTGCCTTTCCAAAGGCCAACCTGAAATTTATCGACATGATCACCCTGGAAGGAATCGTTCAGGAAAAAACCGATGCGAGCTGACCCCTTTACCCGAAAAAATATTGAAAAAATCACCTGGATCGGCCTGCTGGCCAATGTGGCCCTGGCCGTGATCAAGCTGGTCATCGGATGGATCGGCAGCAGCCAGGCCGTGGTGGCCGATGCCCTGCACAGTTTTTCCGACACGGCATCCGATCTCGTGATCCTGTTCGGGGTCCGGTACTGGACGGCGCCGCCGGATGAATGCCACCCTTTCGGCCACCAGAAAATCGAATCCTTTGTCACCATTTTCATCAGCCTGATCCTGCTGGGGGTGGCTGCCGGCATCGGATATAACGCCATTGTCTCTCTGATGCATCCCATGACAACCCGGCTGCGGCCCGTTGTCCTTGTGGCGCCTTTGCTGTCTCTGGTTGTCAAAGAAACGATGTTCCGCATCACTTTTTCCGCCGGGATAAAAAACCGGTCCCCCTCCCTGAAAGCCAATGCCTGGCACCACCGCACGGATGCCCTGTCCTCCATTCCGGTACTGGTGGCGGTGACTGCCGGACTCATCTCTCCGAAACTGGCGTTTCTGGATCCCGTGGGAGCGATCCTGGTATCTGTCTTCATCATCAAAGTGGGGATCGATATCCTGGGCGACAGTCTGGCGGAACTGACAGATAAGGGCATGTCCCAGAAAGACAGAAAAAATATCCAGACCCTGATCCAGGGCATTCCCCATGTTCAGGGCACCCACCGGATCCGGTCCAGAAACATCAGCGGCTGTTTTTACATGGACCTTCACCTGGAGGTGGATGGACACATGACCGTGCGCCAGGGCCACGACATTTCTGAAACCGTCAAGAAAACCCTGATGGAACGATATCCCAAAATTATCGATGTGATGGTTCATCTGGAACCGGCTGACGACAATCCGGGAATAAAACCGGGAGAATATCTGTCTTAGTATGCAGAAAAAAGATTGAATTGATTCATCACCTGATTATCTTGAAAGACATGGAGGCAGGGTGAGGATGATGATGACATGAAATCTGAAAAAAACAAAACCAACCACCGGTTTAAGACGCTGACATATCCGCATATGTCACTTTTATACAACGTGGCTCTCAAATACACGGGCAGTGTGTTTGATGCCCATGACCTTGTCCAGGAAACCTATCTGATGGCGTTTACACATTTTTATCAACTCAAGGATCCGGACCGGATCAAACCCTGGCTGCTGAAAATTCTGCGCAACCAGTTTCTGAAAACATGCCGGACAGACACAAAGAAACACAAAGAACGGAAAACCGATTACATCGAACATCTCAAATCCTGTGTGGAAAACATCGATACAGACGACCGGCTGGCTCTGGCCGCAGACACCCGGCTGGTGAATCAGGCCATCGATACACTTCCGGTGACATACAAAGAGATTCTCACCCTGTATTACATGGAGAACATGAAGTACAAAGAGATTGCAGCTGCGCTGGATATCCCCATGGGCACCGTGATGTCCCGGCTGAACCGGGCCAAGGAGCGGTTCAAGACCCTGCTGCTCAGACAAGTGCGGGAACGCCGGCATACCTTCCAGATCACTTTTGAAACAGAACCGACCTGACCCATGAACTGCGACGCATTTTTACAGTGGATGAAAACCCGTACCGGGCAGGGAATGCCGGAAAATCCGGAAGTGAGGGACCATCTGCGGTCCTGCCCGGCATGCAGACGGATCTTTTCTCTGGATGCCTGCCTGGAAGCCGGCATCCAGCAGGCGTTTACCCCCCACAACCTGCCGGCGGGCCTGGCTGAAACCATCGATGCCTGTGTGGACCGGTTCCATCAGGCCCCACCACCCATGGATTTGCCGAGACATGCCCGGGAGTCATCCGTGAAAACAGATGACCCCGTCCCGCAAAAAGGTGACACCGAAAACACAGGACCTGCAAATCAATCTGTTTAAAAAATAACACAGGGCATTGAAATCCGCTGCCACAATGTGATATAAATCCATCCGGATCATACCGTAACCTGAAAAAAGAGGGCTCCTTGTGAACATCGTCTCCATTGCCGTCAGCAAAAAAAAAGGCACGGTCAAACAATGTGTCGACCAGGCAGAACTTCTGGAAAATCACGGCATCCAGGGGGATGCCCATGCCGGGGACTGGCACCGGCAGCTCAGTTTTCTGGCATCCGAAAGTATCGATGCCGTCAGCACCCCGGAATTTGCCTTGAATTTCGGAGATTTTGCCGAAAACATCGCCACCACCGGCATTGACTGGAAATCCCAGGCCATCGGCCAGAAGGTCCGGCTGGGAGACACGACTTTGGTGGAGATCACCCAGATCGGTAAACAATGCCATAAAAAATGCGCCATCTTTTACCGCACCGGCGACTGCATCATGCCCAAAGAAGGTGTGTTTGGAAAAATTATCACCGGCGGCACCATCCGGGTGGGCGATGATATAATACTTGTGGAATGACTGATGCCCGGACCAACCCTGCGCCGGCTTTTGGCAGCCGGCAAACCGATCTGCCCATTCAACCCAGAACTGCGAAAGAGACTTTCATGACGTATACAATCGAACTCAAGGACGCGGTCAAAGGCTACACCTATGACCAGGACAAAATCATCTCTCCGGAAAAAACCGTGGAACGGTTCAAAAACAAAGCGGACCGGGCCGGACTGGATATTTTGAACCAGACCCGGCGCATTGACAACGGCCGCCTCGATATCCCGGTGTTTTTCAGTGAATGCGGGGCGTATGCCAGACAGGTCATCGGCACCAACAAACAGATGGGAAAAGGCGGGACCCCGGCCCAGGCGGAAGCCAGCGCTGTCATGGAACTGGCGGAGCGGTTCAGTTTTTTTTCCTTTGTCAAAAACCCCACCCGGTTTTTCGAGGCCCGGCCCAAAGATCTGGGGGAGGAAGCACTTCCCTTTGACCAGATCATCCGATCCGTGCATGATATCGAGGAAGAGGCCCTGAAGGTCAAGCCCATATTCGACGATCTCACCCTGCAATGGACAAGAGGATACAACCTGACCCTGGGCAGTGAAGTGCTGATCCCGTTCACCTGGTTTTACATGATCAACGAATTCAATGGCCCCTGTGCCGGCAACTGCAATGAAGAAGCCCTGATCCAGGGTCTGTGCGAACTGGTGGAGCGGCATACCTCATCACTGGTGAGCCACGGGAATCTTTCGGTGCCGGGAATCCGCACCGACTCATTCACCGATCCCCTGGTCAAGGAGATGCTGGCCAAATACCAAAAATGCGGGATCCGGGTGCATGCGTCTGACTTTTCCCTGGACACCGGCATCCCCACCATTGCCGTGCTGGCCTGGGACCCTGCCACATTCCCGGAAAAAAGCGAGATCGTCTGGACCGCCGGCACCTCGCCCGACCCCCAGAAAGCCATGAGCCGGGCCCTGACCGAAGTGGCCCAGCTGGCCGGGGATTTCAATTCCGGGTCCAGTTACGAGGCCTCGGGCCTGCCCAAATTCACCCGCATCGAGGATGCCGCCTTGATCACCCATCCCGACACCATGGTGGACCTGGCCGACCTGCCGGATCTGTCAGATCCCAACATCCGGGTGGAGGTGGAAAACCTGATTGCTGTGCTTGCAAAGCAACAAAACCAGGTCCTGGCCATTGACACCCGGCATCCGGATCTGGATATCCCGGCCTTTTACACCCTCATCCCGGGGGCTCATTTCCGGGAACGGGCCGTCTCCGCCAGCGTGGGCATGTTCACGGCCCGGCTCATCACAGAGACCCTGGACCCCATCCAGGCACTGGACCGGCTGGAGGCGCTGGAATCCGCCCTTCCGGACAAATATTACACCCGCTTCTACAAGGGCCTGGTCTACAATGCCATTGGAGAACACCCCACGGCCCTGGAGGAATTTGACGCCGCCCTGGACAGAGAACCGGTCCGGCTGAACCTGCCGGACATCTGTTCCCACATGGGGGCCTGCCTCAAGGAGCTGGGGCAGTATGACCGGGCCGTGGAAATCTGCACCCGGGGCCTGGCCGTGGACGACCAGCGCCCGGACCTGCTCAACACCATGGGGGTGTGCCATTTTCTGCAAAAACACCACCACAAGGCCATCACCTGTTTTGAACAGGCCCTGGAAATCGACCCGTCCCAGGCCATCAACTATGCCAACATCGGTTCCAACTACCGGGAACTCGGAGAACCGGCCCTGGCCGTCAAATTCTATGAAATGGCCCTGGAGATCGATCCCACCATTGAATTTGCCAGGGACAACATTCAAAAACTCAAAGGAAAAAGCTGACCGTCACCCGATACGTCAAATGACTATCGAAATCCATATGCCATGGCGTACCCAAATCCGTGCACCCCGACATGACGATATCACGGTATTTACCCAAAATGCCACAAGTGGCAAAATGGGTAAATACCGATTTTTCGAAAGGTTTTACCCTCCTGAAAGTGGCGCAAAAGCACGGCTGGCCTGAATCTCTGGTTTGGATACAGAGCCTGGTAAATACCAATGATTTTGACCGGTTCAAGGCTCTTCAATGGGGAATCCCCGTCCAACACCCCCCTGGTCCCGCCCACAGGCCAGAACCGGGTGCATCCCCGGGACCGGAAAAAGTCTGTTGCAACATAATTGCAAGATACTTGAGTTTTGGAGAGATTTATCCTATCACAGGGTGAGCTTGGATAAACTCAAAAAAAGCATTATTATCAGCCAGCAGAAAAAAATCTGTAACATAAACAAATGCACGCTCGGACATTTAAAAAGGGCTTTATATGACAGCAAAACCTTCCTATGAAGAATTGGAAAGACGGATTGAGGAATTAGAGAAAGCCGACAATGTCCGAAATAAGATTAAAAAAGAACTTCAGAAAAGTGAAGCCAGGCACAGCAAGATGGTAGCGAACATCGGGGATGTGGTTGTCATAATCGATCAGGAAGGGATCAATAGATATAAAAGCCCGAATATCGAAAAATTATTTGGCTGGAAACCCGAAGAGGTTTTCGGGGCAAGCACCTGGGACAATGTACATCCCGATGATATTGAATTCACACAGCAGTTTTTTGAAAAGATCATGCTCACGCCAGATGCCGTCGGAACGATGGAATGCAGATATCGTTGTAAAGATGGCAGCTACAAATGGATAGAATTTTCAGGAAGCAATCTTTTCCATGATCCGGATATACAGGGGCTTTTGGGAAATTATCAGGATATAACCGAGCGCAAACAGGCTGAAGCGACGTTGCGGGAGAGCGAAGAGCGGATTCGCACCATTGGAGACAACCTGCAGGGTGCACAGCTCTACCAACTTCGAGTTGCGCCGGATGGCGGCACTATGTTCACCTATGTGAGCAGCAAGGTGGAGGAACTGTACGAATGCAAACCGGAGGACGTTCTTAAGGATGCATCGCTCTTGTTCAAACGCGTCCATCCTGCGGATGTGGACGAATGGAAAAAGCTCACCCATAAATCACGAAGGGAATTGACCACCTACGACCATACCGTGAGAATAGTGAGGAAATCGGGTGAAATCCGTTGGCACCGAATGATTTCAAAGCCCCGGAAATTGGACGATGGCAGTGTCCTTTTCGATGGAGTCGAATTAGATGTCACCGAGCCCAAGCGGGCTGAGGAGGCGCTGCGGGAAAGAGAGGAAAAATACCGTCTGCTTTTTAATATGGGTGTGAATGCCATGTTTTTGGTAGACAACAATACCACCCAAATTTTGGAGTGTAATAATAAAGCTTCCCAATTATTCGGTTATTCCTCCCAAGAACTGTTATCCATGAAAATGACTGATCTGTCCACGACACCTGAAGCGACTCGCCGGGCGTGTCAGGAAAATGTATCAAAACAAGAACGGGTCTACCAGACAAAAGATGGAAGGTTACTATCAGTAGATATCACCTCCGAACATTTCTATCTTGCCAACAGGGCGGTGCACATTTCAGCCATCCGGGATATCACTGATAAAAAGCTTGCGGGAAAGGCCCTGCGGGAGAAAACCAAATTTTTGCAAAACATTATTGACACTACCTCTGACCTTGTTTCAGTCACCGACATGGAAGGCAACTTCAAATTCATAGGTTCTTCCCACAGTATCCTGGGATACGATCAGGATTCACTTGTCGGAAGGAATGTCATGGAGCTTGTCCACTCTGATGATTACCAGGAAGTTGCCACCGCTTTTGCAGAATTTCTGGCCAACAGGGAAGATGGCCGAAAGGTCGAGTACAGATATCTCCGGGCAGATGGAAACTATATATGGTTTGAGACAGTTGGGAAGTTCATTCTCGATGATGCCGGCAATCCAAAGGAAATCCTGTTCACCTCAAGAGATTTTACGGCACGCAAAAGAGCCGAGGGAGAATTGAAACGGATTGAATGGATGCTGTCCAGGAAACCGGTTTCGGACAACGATGCCC
>JAABUD010000158.1 GCA_011389555.1 Desulfotignum sp.
GGTGTCTTTGTCTATGGCAATTTTTTTGGCTTTTTTCAAAAGCTGTTCATCAATGGAAATGGTTATATTTGACATATCGCACCCTTTTATGTGTTACACCCAAAAGAATGCTACACATTGATCATGTGGATGTCAAGGCAAAAGCGTGTTCCGATGTAAACCATTGTCTTTGAATATGATCTCATTTGGACTGATACCGGCGGCACAAGCCATGGCCGGCCGCATTTCCAGAATCATGAGCACAACCGGTCACTTGTATAATGCTGCCAGCCGGTCCGCCGGAACCCCCAGATGATACAACAGCCGGATCAGCCAGTTGCGAAGGGTGCAGATTGCGATGCCTTCTTTTTTCCACCGCCGGGAGGAGGTCACGGATTTCTGTTTCAGGATATGGATGCGGCCGCCTTTCTTTCTGATCCGGGTCATCAGTTCCAGGTCCTCCATGATGGGTATGTCTCTGAATCTGCCTATCCGGTCAAAATAGTCTTTTCTGAGGAAAATGCTCTGATCGCCATAAGGGACCCGGGTCAGCCGGGATCTGAGATTGGCAAAACATTCTATGACCTTCAAAGAAAACCGGTCATCGTCGATCCCCAAAGAAAACGCGCCGCCCACCCGATCTCTATTTCCGGACAGCAGATTTGATATCAATTCCGGGGCATCCCCGGGTAAGAGGGTATCCGCATGCAGGAACAGGAGAATCTCTCCTCTGGCCATGGCGGCACCCCGGTTCATCTGTCCGGCCCGTCCCCTGCCGGAACGGATCGCCTTGACCTGCGGGAGATCGACCGCTGCAAGGGTATCACCTTCAGGATGGCCGTCCACCACAATGATTTCATGGCCGGGTGCGGGAAAAGCCGCCTGCACGGTTTCCAGAAACGCATGGATGGTCTTTGTCTCCCGGAAAACCGGCACTATGACAGAAATGTTCATATCACCGGCTGCCTTACCCGGTTTCAGGAATTTTGTCATTGACAAACAGCCCGGTTTCCGCTGAAACAGCGTTCAGGTCCGCCAGGGTATCGATGTCTCTCATGGTTTTCAGCAAACAGGGTCTGCGCCGGCCGGCCGCAATTTTCTCCAGGGTCAGGCGCAGAACCTCCGGCGTGCTCCAGGGGATATCTTCAAACATGTCAGGAAAAAAGCGGTCCTGTGTCATGGCCACCAGATAGTAGCCCCCGTCCAGGGCGGGCCCGATCACCACATCCCACGCCCCGGTCCTTTGTGCAGCCTCCTGAATGGCGGCACCCGGCAGGTGGGGCAGGTCACTGCCGGTCAGAATGACCCGGTCAAACCCACGGGAAAATCCCTGTTCAAACGCATCCCGCATTTTATGCCCCAGATCCGGGCCTTTTTGAACCATGAAATCAAACCCGCTGCCGAGCCATTCCCGATAATCGGAAACAAGATGATCCGGATGACAGCTGATCACCGTGTCAAAACCGGTTGACCGGCAGGTTGCCAGCAGGGTCCGGACAAATCCGCGATAGAGATCCGAGGCTTTTTTCATACCGATCTGACTGCCGAGCCGGGTTTTGACCGACCCGGCCCGGGGATACTTGACCATGACAACAATGGCGGTCCGGTTATGCATCTGCCTTCCGTCAAAAAAGGGTTTTCCAACTGTCCAAAAACCGCTCAAGGGTAGCACACACCTTGTTTCTTGAACAGGAAATAAATCAGCGGATGCATCATGCATATTGGACATGCAATCGAAAAAATCGATACAGATCTTCCATCATATCAACATTTCAAATTGGACAGCACACCGCTTTCTGATATAGTTTTTCCCATTGGCCACCGCTATATCATTATAATTTTGTTACAACAGGAAAAACCATGATCTGTATCGACATCCCGGGTGTGGGGAGAAAAGAGATTCATCATATTGTATTCGATTACAACGGCACCATTGCCATCGACGGGGTCCTGATCCCGGGGGTGAAAGAGGCGATCCGGTCATTTGCCGGGCAGACCGCCTTTCATGTCATCACGGCCGACACCTTCGGGTTTGTCACAGACCAGGTGTCGGACATCGACTGCAACGTCGTGGTCATCCCCCCCGGAAACCAGGCACAAAGCAAACGTGATTTCATTGCAGGACTCGTGGCGCAGAACACGCTGTGCGTAGGAAACGGTGCCAACGATGAACGGATGCTCAAGGATGCCGCCGTGGGAATTGCGGTGCTGCAGGAAGAAGGCCTGGCCACGGCCTCCCTTTTGGCTGCCGACCTGGTGGTCAAAGATATTCTGGACGTATTTGCCCTGCTGAAAACACCGGAACGGCTCATGGCCACGTTACGGCAATGATTCTGCTGAAAAAACAGCACGCGTACATCCAAAGCAGCCGATAAAATCAAAATAAAGGAGAACCTGATGCGCGTTACAGATCTGTACAAGAAAAAAAAGAATGTCATTTCAATGGAATTTTTCCCTCCCAGGAATGAAGCGGCCACAGAGAAGTTCAGTGCCACGGTGGATACCCTGGCGGGCCTCTCTCCTGATTACCTGTCTGTCACCTTCGGGGCCGGCGGGTCCACCCGGGATGGATCCTATCAGACCGTAAAAGATCTGGTTCAATCAAAAAAACTGCCCACGGTGGCCTATATTGCCGGGTACGGCCTGGGGCCGGATGAGATCTGCCGGGTGTTGGATGCCTATGAGGCCCTGGGGGTGGAGACCATTTTTGTAATCCGGGGAGATAAACCTGCCGATGACACGTTTACCCCCCATCCCGACAGTTTTTCTTATGCCGGTGAGATGATCCATTTCATTAAATCCCGTTATAAATTTACCCTGGGGTGTGCCGGCTACCCTGAGGGGCATCTGGAGGCCGAAAGTCTGGACAGCGACATCAGACATCTCAAGGAAAAGGTCGACGCAGGGGCTGAGTATGTCGTGTGTCAATATTTTTACGACAACCGCTTCTTCTTTGATTTTGTGGACAAATGCCGGGACCAGGGTATCCAGGTACCCATTCTTCCGGGGATCATGCCGGTATACACGGTCAAATTAACCCGGATGCTGTCCAGGGTCTGCGGCTCCACCATCCCTGCCTGGCTGGATGAAAAATTATCGGCCCT
>JAABUD010000159.1 GCA_011389555.1 Desulfotignum sp.
TCATGCGTCTGGACAAAGGGAAAATCAAACCGGTCCGGCACGGGGTAACAGAGGAACAGCTGGATGACCTGGAATCTTTCGGGGTGAAAAAACTGGAAGATTTTACCTGGAAACACATACTGGATTTTTATTCGTGTGCCGACTGCGGAAGGTGTTCCGACCAGTGCCCGGCCAATGCCGTGGGCCGGCCTCTTTCCCCCCGGTTTATCAGCATCAAGGCCCGCGACCTGATATTTCAAAATTATCCTTTGTCCGGTGAAATTTATAAAAGCAAGATGCTGGTGGAAGATATCTATACCGAGGATGAGATCTGGTCCTGCACCACCTGCGGTGCCTGCGAGGAAGAGTGTCCCCTTGCCATTGAATATATTGACAAGATGGTGGATCTGCGCCGGGGGATGGTGGATGAAGGCATGGTGCCCCAGTCTTTGCAAAAACCCTTGAAAGCCCTTGAAAAACGGGGCAATCCCTATGGAAAAATGGAGAAAAAACGGGCGGACTGGGCTTTGGAAAAGGAGTTCAAGGCAGCATACACCATCAAGAATCTGGCCAAAGACGAAGCAGACACCTTGTATTTTGTGGACAGTATCACTTCCTATGATGACAATATCCAGGAGATCGCCAGGCACACCGCGGTTATACTCCAGCGGGCAGGGGTGGATTTCGGTATTCTGGGCAAGGAGGAAAAAGACAGCGGCAACGAAGTGCTCAGGTTCGGAGAAGAGATGCTTTACCAGGATCTCAAGGAACAGAACACCCAGGCAATCCTGGATACCGGTGTAAAACAGATTGTCACAGCCGACCCCCATGCGTATAATGCATTGAAAAACGATTACACCGGCCTGCCGCCGGTGCGGCATATCAGCCAGGTGGTGGCGGAAAAGATCACCAGCGGTGTATTGTCCCTCAAGCCCTGTCTTGATCCGGACAAGGTGTATGTCTATCATGATCCCTGCTACCTGGGTCGGCACAACGGGGTGTATGAAGATCCCAGGCAGGCCCTGGATGCCATTGACGGACTCACCCGGGTGGAGCTGGAAAAAAGCCGGGACCGGTCATTCTGCTGTGGCGGCGGAGGTCTCATGCTGTTTTATGAACCGGAGGAAGATACCCGGATGGGGGTGCTGCGGGTGAACATGGCAGCCGATGCCGGTGCCAATGTTATTGTCACTGCCTGTCCCTTCTGCCTGGTGAACATCCAGGATGCCATCAAGGTGGCCGGAAAGGAAGGGGAGATGGAAGCACTGGATTTTACAGAACTGATTGCCCGGCATTTACGATAATGATGTAAAAAGAAAAGCAGACGGCAGGCACCGCAAACAGGTTCCTGCCCACACAAGCAAAGGAGGTAATACATGGAGATTTTGGTATGTGTCAAGCGTGTTCCGGATACTGCTGAGAATGAATTTGAACTCAATTCAGCGGGCAACGACCTTGATCGTGACGACCTGGTTTACTCAGTGAATGAATGGGATAATTATGCGGTGGAAGAAGCCATCCAGATCGTGGACAATGTGGGCGGCAGTGTCACCGTTGTCACGGTGGGGGATGATGAATCAGAAGAGGTGCTGCGGCGGGAGATGGCCATGGGTGCCAACAATGGCGTGCTTTTGAGTGATGATGCGTTTGAGGGATCCGACGGAAAAGGCATTGCCGCCATCCTTAAGGCGGAAATTGAAAAAAGCAAATACGACCTGATCCTCACCGGTGCCCAGGCAGATGAAGGAGCCGGCCAGGTGGGCGGTATGCTGGCTGCCATGCTGGATTACCCCTATGCCTCCCTGGTGAACAAAATAGAGGCTGTTGATGATGCCGTCATCAAAGTGGGCCGTGAAATCGAAGGCGGAAACCAGGAGATGAATGAGATCCAGCTTCCCTGTGTGCTGTCCATCCAGACCGGTATCAATGAACCCCGGTATGTGGGTATCCGTGGCATCCGCAAGGTGGCCAGTGTGGATATTCCGGTAAAAGGCGCAGGAGACCTGGGCATTGATGCCGCCAAAGTGGGCGATGCCGGCGCAAAAACAAAACGCGTGGATTATTTTGTACCCGATCTCGGAGAAGGGGCGGAAATGCTGGAAGGCTCCACAGACGAGATCATTGAAAAGCTGATTGAAAAGCTGAAAGCCAAAGGAGGACTTTGATCATGACACAGATTTTTGCATATATTCCATTTAAAAACGGCAACGCAGAAGATGTGGCATTGGAGTATCCTGCAGCGGCCGAAAAAATTGATCCAACCGCCGGCCTGACCGCGGTTGTCACAGGCGCAGACCCGGATGTGGATGCAGTGGCACAAGAGATGACCAAAACTTATAAAGAGGTTATCAAAATCAGCCATGCAGACCTGGCCTATCCCAATGCCGAACTGGTGAGAAAGGCTTTGACAGATGCGCTGCCCCACGATGCCGTTATTCTGGTACCCCATGATACCTTTGGCATGGACCTGGCCCCGGGCCTGTCCGTGAAAATGGATGCAGCCTATGCTGCGGATATTGTTGATTTCGAGGGGATTGACAGCAACGCCCTGAAAATGATCCGCCAGGAACTGGGCGGCGCGGTGTATACCCATGTGACATCCGATATTTCCTCCGGGGCGGTGATCACCATCCGGCCGGGGTCTTTTGCGCCGACCGAAGACACATCCGCCGGCGGCAGTGTGGTGGACAAATCCGGTGACGTCAAGGATCTGAGCGCCAAAAGAAAATTTCTGGAAGTGGTGGAAGCGGAAGTCGGTGATGTGGATATCACCAAGGCCGATGTCCTGGTATCCGTGGGCCGGGGGATCGAAGACGAGGAAAATATCGAGATCGCCCAGGAACTGGCCGATGCCATGGGGGCCGTGGTCTCCTGTTCCCGGCCTATCGTGGATGCCAAATGGCTGGAAAAGTCCCGCCAGGTAGGTACTTCCGGACAGACCGTCAAACCCAAGGTGTACATGGCCATGGGGATCTCCGGATCATTCCAGCACCTGGGCGGTGTCAAGGGCAACCCCTTTATCGTGGCGGTGAACAAAAACCCCAAAGCCCCGATTTTCCAGGTGGCGGACGTGGGGATTGTGGAAGATAT
>JAABUD010000160.1 GCA_011389555.1 Desulfotignum sp.
TGGTTGCCCGGCACCCCCTTGGGAAACCCGGTGGTCCCGCCGGTGTAAAGGATATAGGACAGATCCGTCACAGGATCGAGCACCGGCTTGTCTGTAATGGGAGATGCCTTGAGCAGGGATGTAAATGGCACCACCTTGTCATCATAGGTCACCCGGCCCGATGGCACCTTGTCCAGGATCATCCCCATGGCACGCTTCCACATCGGCAGAAGATCAATAAGGTTGGTGACAACAGCCTTTTTCAAACTGGTCTGGCCAAAGGTTTCCTGGACATACCCGTAATTGGTGTCCATGCAGATAATGGTTTCCGCGCCGGAATCCTTGATCATATAGGCGATTTCATGGGAGGTGTAGATGGGTGACACAGGGACCATGACCGCTCCTGCCTTCTGGATGCCCAGAAAGGAGACGATCCACTGGATGCAGTTGGGGATATACAACAGCACCTTGTCGCCTTTGGTCACCCCCAGAGATTGCAGGCCTCCGGCAAACCGTTCACTCAGATCCCGCAGCCGGCGGTAGGAGAAGTTTTCTCCCAGGTATACCACAGCGGTGTTGTCCGGGTAGGTGTCACTCATCAGATCAAACCTGGAATAGGACAATTCTTTTTCAAGGGGTATTGTATCGACCATTGGTACTCCTTATTATGACACACCAAAATAGGCGGATTTTACATCCGGGTTGTCCATGAGTTCTTCTCTAGTGCCTTCCATGACCGCGGCCCCGTTTTCCAGGATATAGGCGTAATCTACTATGGGGAACACCGGTCTGGCATACTGCTCGGCCACGATGATGGAGATGTCGCTTTCCTCCTGGATCTTTTTGACGGCCCTGATCAATGTGGCCTGCATCAGCGGGCTTAGTCCCAGCAGGGGTTCATCCAGCAGCAAAACCCTGGGCTGGGCCATGAGGGCCCGGCCGATGGCCACCATCTGCTGCTCTCCCCCGCTTAAAAATCCGGCCAGGCGCTTTTTCAATTTTTCCAGGGCGGGAAACAGATTCATGACAAAAGCAAGGCTTTTCTTTGCCTGTTCTTTGGTGGCCAGATACCCGCCGATGCGCAGATTTTCCATGACCGAGCTTTCCTTGAACAGCCGCCGGCGTTCCGGACAGAGTACAATTCCGGCCCGGGCCCGGCTGCTGGGTTTCATGTCCATAATGTCTTCTCCCTGGAACAAGAGCTGCCCGGTGAGGGTAATCCGCTCGCCGCCGGACATTTTTTCTTTTTTCCGGATATCCAGCATAATGCCGGAAAGCGAATACATCAGGGTGGACTTTCCTGCGGAATTGGCCCCGAACACCCCCACGATCTGGTTGTCCCGGCAGGAAATGCTGATATTGTTCAATGCCAGCATGTTTTCGTAAAACACCATGAGATCCGTGGCTTCAAGCATAAATCATGACCTCCTCCATTTTTTCAGACCCGAAATAGGCTTCTTTGACCCGTTCGTCCGCCATGACCTCATCCGGTACCCCTTCCACCAGTTTTTCCCCGAAATTGAGCACCATGATCCGGTTGGCCACCTGGAACAGTTCCCGCAGGCGGTGTTCGATCATCACAATGGTGATGCCGTCATCCTGGAGACGTTCGATCAAGGGTACCATGGAGGCGATTTCACTCATGGAAAGCCCTGAAAATATCTCGTCACAGATGATGACTTCCGGCTGAAGCGCCAGGCACCGGGCCAGCTCCAGGCGCTTCAGATATCCGGTGGGCAAAGTGGAGGTGGTTTTAAAGGGGATATAGGAATCCCGTTCAAATCCGATTTCCTCCAAAATATCAATGGCAATGGTCTTGCGGTCACCAAGTGTTCCGCCCCCCCGCCATCCGCCGGTGCGTTTGGCCCTGGGAGAAAACAGCGGGATCACCAGGTTTTTGAATGCCGGCAGGCTGTAGTAGGGCCGCATAACCTGGAAGGTCCGGGTTACCCCCATATCCGCAATTTTATGGGCTTTTTTTCCGGTAATATCTTTTCCCCTGAAATAGATCCGGCCCGATGTCAGGGTGATAAACCCGGTGATGGAATTGACAATGGTGGTTTTGCCGGAGCCGTTGGGACCGATAATGCCTAAGACATCTCCTTCAAACACATCCAGGTTGACGTTTTTTAATGCAGTTACCCCGCCGAACACCTTGGAAACATTTTCCATGCGCAAAATGGGCTGGTCCTGTCTGGTTTGCTTGCTCATATCTGGGTCCACCTTTCAATCTGTTCATATTTTCTTTTGGCAAACGCCATGATGCCGTCGCTGCGGAACAATATGAATGCCACCAGCAGCGTGGCGTAAAACACAATACGCAGGGTACCAAAATCCCGCAGCAGTTCCGACACCGGCACCAGTATGAGACACCCGATCACCGGACCCACCAGGGTACCGGCCCCGCCGATCACCGTGGCGGCAATGGGCAGGATGGAAAAATCCAGGGCAAACTGGGAGATGCCCGACCACATGTAGATATGGGTCAGGCAGGCCCCGGCCAGACATCCCATGGCCGAGGCGATAAATACGGCCATGGCCTTGTAATAGGTGATGTTGATACCCGAAGCCCGAACGGCCTGGTCATTGTCCATCACCGCCGTAAAGATCAGCCCCATGTCCGTGGTCACGATCCGCCGCAGGCCGAAAACGAACACCAGCAGAATCCCCACCACAAAATACTGCTCGGTAAATGCGGAAGGAAAGCTGTCTATACCCAGGATGCCGTCAGTGCCGCCGAACAGGTCGAATGCCTCGATGATCCGTGCCATGAACAAAGGATACATCAGCGTGACAATGGCAAAATACACGCCTCTCAACGGCAGGCAGGGCAGCAGGAGCAGGGTGCAGAAAGCCCCGCCGGCAATGGCGGCCAAAGGAATGGTCGCCAGCGGCGGCAACCCGAAGTAGGCATTGAAAATGCCGGCAATATATCCGCCCACACCGATGAAAAATGCCCCGCCCAGACAGACCAGCCCCACGTAATGGGCCAGAAAGTCAAAACTGATGGCCACCATGGCATAGATGCAGACGATGGAGATGACCCGCTGCCAGTAAAGGCCCGGCATGAGAAGCGGCAAAGCCAGCA
>JAABUD010000161.1 GCA_011389555.1 Desulfotignum sp.
TGGTACGGTCCGCAGTGGATTTATTTTTGAACTGAAGGTTATAAAGGGTGGCTACGGCAACAATGGCGATGACGATAAAACTAAGGATACGGATCTGTTTCACTGGGCAACCCCCATTTCTTTCAGCTGTTTCATCTCTTCTTCCGCCTTATGTAGTCAGCCAGGATGTGACATCCTCTTTTTTGGGGATTTTGCCCACGCATTTGACATCCCCGTCAATGACCACGGCCGGGGTACCGAAAACCCCGTACCCGGCGATATCCATGACACCGGTCACCTTTTCCACAGTGGCGTCCACCCCGGTTTCTGACAAGGCTTCTGTCACAATTTTACCAGTTTGTTCACATTTGGGGCATCCAGGGCCCAGTATTTTGATTTCCATGATGTGACTCCTTTAAATGAATAATATGTTTTGGGTTTTACACTATACGACAAAAGTACCGTAGATCATGCCGGCGATGGTGGACATCACAACGATGATGGCACAGAACACGGCCGTCTTTTTGACCCCCATGACCCCGCCGATCACCAGCATGTTGGGCAGAGACAGGGCAGGGCCTGCCAGCAGCAGGGCCAGAGCCGGGCCCTTGCCCATGCCGGCGCCTAAAAGCCCTTGAAGAATTGGGACTTCGGTCAAGGTGGCAAAGTACATGAACGCCCCGGCCACCGAGGCGAACAGATTGGCCCACAGAGAGTTGCCTCCCAGCAGGGTCTGGATGTACTGCTCGGGGATCAGTGCAGAGTGTCCGGGCCGGCCCAGCAGAAATCCCGCCACGATCACACCGCCGAGGAGCAATGGAAAGATCTGTTTCATGAATCCCCAGGTGGAATCGATCCAGGACACGCATTCTTCTTTGGTGAACCAGGCTTTGAGCATCCAGCCC
This sequence comes from Desulfotignum sp., assembly GCA_011389555.1. Lineage (GTDB taxonomy): Bacteria > Desulfobacterota > Desulfobacteria > Desulfobacterales > Desulfobacteraceae > Desulfotignum. Next base: position 885 of record JAABUD010000161.1, read on the forward strand.
AGAGCGATCAGCAGAAAAAGGGTGATAACCCATTTGGCGGCAAAGATGGCCGGCCAGAGCCCGGTGGCATCCGGGGCCGGTTTGGCGAATGCGGCAAAAACAAGGATCAGCACCATGGTCAGGATATAGAGGCTGTCCTGAAAAAGGGTCCGGCCCGTGTCGTCTTCATCCGGCACATGGATCTGTCCCCCGGTTCTGGCCATGTCGTCTTTTCTGAAGATCACCGACATCAGCAGCCCCGTGATGACTGCGAAAACAACGGCGCCAATGGCCCGGGCCAGGCCCAGCTGCCATCCCAGGATCTTGGCGGTCATGGTGATGGCCAGGACATTGATGGCCGGACCGGAGTACAAAAATGCCGTGGCCGGACCGATGCCGGCGCCCCGGGTGTAGATGCCGGCAAACAGGGGCAGCACCGTGCAGGAGCAGACCGCCAGGATGGTGCCGGACACCGATGCCACGGAATAGGACAGTATTTTATTGGCCTGAATGCCGAAATATTTGAGCACGGATGCCTGGGACACGAACACGGCAATGGCACCGGCAATGAAAAAGGCCGGGATCAGGCAGGTCAGCACATGTTCCCTGGCATATTCCTGGAGCATCATGAACGCCTCCAGTCCGGACTGCCGGATCACCGGATGAGCCCAGGGGATGAAATAGGCCATGAGAAACAGCGTGACAAGAATGAGCAGTTTGGTTTTTTCTTTCATTATGGGAAACTCCTGGATGAAACAATCAGTTTCGATTCAAAATGATATTTCGGTCAATGTCCGGCAGTTGGCGGACCATGGTTTTCACTTCCGGATCATCTTCCAGCCAGTGGTGAAGGTGGCTGATCAGGCTGGCGGCAAACGGGCTCTGGGTACCGTCCGCCAGTTTGTAATTCACCCACAGCCCGTTTTTCTGATAGGTGATCAGGCCGGCATCCTCCAGGATCTTGAGGTGCTTGCTGGTGGTGGACTGGGCTTTGTCCAGGGCGGTCTGAATTTCACACACACACATGGTTTTGTGCTGAAGCATTTTTATGATTTTCACCCGGGCCGGATCAGACAGGGCTTTCATCACTTTGATGAACTCTTTCATGGCAGCGCCTCCTATATATCGCTAAAACGGAATATATAGTTACATAGACCGTTTGTCAACCTGTGAAATGAAAAATTGCGGCGTGTTCACCCAAAAACACAGCAGGCGGGGTGCCTGCTGTTGAAAAAGGTCAATTCATCCATCCTTTCAGGGATTGATATAACCAGCCACCCGGATTTTGATGGTCCTTTTGGGATCAAGGTCGGTTTCCAGCTCGATGATGTCAAAGTACCGGCCGGCAGAGCTTTTTTGGTTGTGAACCGTCAATACAAAGTAACTGTCCGGCGGGGTTCCCTGTTTTTCAATCGAATAATCGATATCTCGACCGTTTCTGGCCACGGCCCGGGTGATGTTAAAATCCGGAAAGGCCGCTGGAATGATTTTCATCTCGGCAGAAAGGGTTTCACCGGGTTTTCCTCTCAAACTGATCATTTTCGGAGTGAGGCGGGCGATGAGCCGGACCTCACCGGACAGAGAAACGGTTATTACCTTTTTGTCAGGATCATTGGTGTGGATTTTGATCACTTCTTTGACCATTCGTCCGCCATATCCCTGTGTTGCAAAAGTCGCTTTTAATTTTCCTTCTTCCCCCGGAAGAATCAGCCGCTCGCTGGTGGCTGCGGTGCACCCTCAGCCGGTCTGGACCTTGAGAATTTCCAAAGGGGCGCTTCCGGAATTGATTAAGGTGAATTCATGCGTGATCACATCGCCTTCAATGGCCGGATCGAATTGATAACCGGGATCTGGAATAGTGATGCGGGGGATGCCCTGGGTGGTGGATGAAGAGGCCCTGGTGTCTGCAGACAGGGGGAGTATCCATAAGAAACTCAGCATCAGCAGGAAAAACCATTTTTTCATTGAAAACTCCTTTGCGTTGACATTATATCTTTAAAATGGAATATATAGATTCACAGGTCCAGCGTCAACCCATTTCTTTATCGGCTGCGGGCAGGTCAAAAAAGGAAATATACAACGGACCGTCAAAGGAAAATTTCAGCGGTCCCTGCCAGTCTTTCATCTCATGAACTTCCACACCGAATTTTTCTGCCTGCGCTTTCTGGTGCCCGTTCATGCACCGGATG
>JAABUD010000162.1 GCA_011389555.1 Desulfotignum sp.
ATCGACCAGGTGAATATTGCCATCACGGAAATGGACAAGGTGGTGCAGCAGAATGCCGCCAATGCGGAAGAATCCGCCTCTGCATCCGAAGAGATGAATGCCCAGGCCGAACAGCTCCGGGATTATGTGAACGATCTGGTCATGCTGGTCACGGGGAATAGAAACCAGTCTGCTGCCGCACATGCACCTGTCCGGCCGCAGCGGTCCGCCGGAACCATCAAGGCACCCCGCAAACCCCTGCCGGACCGGAAAACCGCGGAAGTGCGGCCGGATCAGATGATCCCTTTTGATGACGAGGACGAGGATTTCAAGAACTTTTAACGCTGTAAACCCGCAACTCCAAGGCCCCTCCCCGGTTTCTTGTTTTTGACAGAAACCGGGGAGTAAGGCATCAACCATTCAGAAAACCCAATTCAGCCAGGGCATTTGCAGGGAATGGGTAAAAAAAATTTATCCGGGGACCGACTTACATGATGGTTACTAGAAGATGCCGCGTGATTTGCGCAGTTTGTATTTCTTTTCTATTGCTGGAAACATCGGCATGGGCAGTTCAAAAGGACACCTTTGACTGGACGTTTGTGCAACTTGATTATGCCCGCAAAGAAAAAAGTAAAAACCTCAACCGATTTACACAACGACTGCATGCTTTTGCAAAACAAGCAGCAACAGATAACCGCATAACGGCTTTTTTTGAAATGAACAGGCAATATTTCAATGCCGCGGAAAAAGGCGAAAAAATCCCCGGCTCCCTTTCAAGTGATGTCACAGAACTAAGGGAACAATTTGATCACTATTACCTTTCTTCCTATTATATTTTTTACGACATTCTATTCATAAACAATGAAGGCACGGCATTTTATACGATTCGAAAAGAGATGGATACACATGTCAATGTGATAACCGAAAAAAGATATATCGGCAAACTAGGAGAAGTGATTTCACAGAAGCCTGATCATGAAGTCTTTATTGATTTCCATAACTATCCCCCTTCATCGGAACCCGCCGCTTTTTTTGTTGAACCCGTCTTTAATAACGACGTTCGCGTCGGCTGGATCGCTTTGCAATGTTCTATCAACAAATTCAATACCATTTTTGCTTCTACAGATGAGCTGGGAAAAACCGGTGAAACATTTTTGGTCAATCAAAAGGGATTACTGCTGACAGAGTCTTATTTTAAAGGGTATTCAACTATACTTAAGCTGCATCTGGATAACAGGAATATTCAAGCAAAGTTTAAAAATGAAATCGGTCACAGGATTGTGACCGACTATAGAGGTGCCACGGCCTTGAGTTCGTTCGAGGTTTTCGAATTTTTAGGTGCAAAATGGCTGGTAATAGCCAAAATTGATAAAAATGAAATAGTAACCGACCACTACCGGCGCTATAAAAAATATTATAAGGATCGAATCCTGGCATTTATACATCAGAATCCTTCAGCGATGCGTATTGCCCCTCAAAAAAAACAATACGGCAAAACCGTGCGGGTGGATATAGATGAGTACCTGAAGGCGGACAATGGTGAAGTCCTGGAAACCTGGGGTGTTTCAACCTGCACAGCATTGGTTGCAACTATCCCTGAAAGATTCAGTTATCTTGCACATATAAGCCCGAAAGACAAAATATATCATGGAGATGAAACCAGTTTACTGGAACAACTCACCAAAAAAATAAAAGGGTTCGACGTTTATCCATGCGAGAGACAGGATGTCTTGTTTATTGTGATAGCCCCCCATCTTGAAAGTATTCCGAATATCATTGACCAATTAATTGAAGAGGGTTTTTTCCTCTCGCAAATTAAAATAGCGTATCATCCGTCCGCAGCATCGGCTTCTATCCTCAGCGACTATAAAAACAATTCTGTGACAATTACATGGAAGCTGCCAACAGATGAAAACGAAATCATGGTTACCGGGATCGATAGTACATATAATATCCATGAGATAGTGGAAAAAGTCATGTTTGATAAATAAGTACCCATGTCATCAGTACGAGCAGATATGTGATCACTGGCAAGATGGCAATTGACATGCAGGCATTTCATTGATATGGGATGAAGGGTGCTGCAAGTTATGCAGCGGGTATGATTATCGTGAAATACAAAACGTGAATCTTTTGCTCATGAGAATTGCTACCATACCATGAAACTCACACCCTGGAAATCGAGGGCAACAAATACACCGACACCCTGGTGGGTTGTGTGCGGGTATATTGTTCTCATCCTGTATATGATTCCGGGTACCGATTTTGTGCTCGCATCCAACAACAAAGCCCCTGCTTCCAGCGCTGTTGGTCTTACGGACGAAGAGCGTTCCTGGCTGAAGGCCCACCCTGACAAACTCACATTGTTTTTCAATACACAATTTCCGCCCATTGAGTTCATATCTGAATCCGGTTCATTCGCAGGCATGGGGGCGGATGTCATCTCCCGCATCGAATCCCTGCTGGGTATCGATTTTGTAAAAACCCCCCTGGATGACTGGAACCGGCATCTGGCCGCCCTGAAAAGCGGAGAATGTGCCATAAAAGACGTCTGAATCAGAACATTGCCGGTTTAAAAGAAAGTGAAGAAAAATACCGCCGGCTTTTCGACAATGCGGTTGAAGGTGTTTTCCAGACCACGCCGGATGGCGGTTTCCTTTCCGCCAACCCCTCCCTGGCAAGGATTCTGGGATATAATTCCGCCAGTGAGCTGATTGAACAGTTACAGGATATCGGAACACACCATTACCTGAATCCCGAAGACCGGGAGACCTTCCGGCGGATTATGGAGACCGAAGGGGGCACCAGCGGCTTTGAAGTGCAGCTGCGCAAACGGGACGGTTCCCGGATATGGGCCAGCCTCAAGGCCAGGGCTGTCAGGGATGACACAGGCGGCATTCACCATTTCGAAGGACTTCTGGAAGATATCACGGAACGCAAACATGCGGAAAAGGCGCTGAGGGAAAGCGAGGAACGGTACCGGACAATCCTCGATGAAATGTCTGAAGGGTATCACGAGGTGGATCTGGCCGGGAATTTCACTTTTTTCAA
>JAABUD010000163.1 GCA_011389555.1 Desulfotignum sp.
AGGCACTACACCTATTTTTAGGATTCCTGTATCCCTTTATTGACAGCCATCTTGGGATTTTATGAACCTACCGCTGTCGAACACAGGTTCAAGCTCCTCGCTCTTAATATGCCGACCACATTGAACAATCACATTGACCTCCTTTTGAAAGGTGACGTATCAATTGGGGAGCATACCTCATATTCACCCCATGTTACCTTTATCAAAAAAACGGAAGCCCGTCTATAGAAATTTTGCGAAAAAATATTTTTTTTGGTGCTGCATGATGCGGATAGCATTGATCATAAATATTCATGCGTCAGCACTGGGGCAAAAAATTAAAACTTGATTTGAAAACCCAGCCGTGGTAAAGATGCAGCGGAAATAACATATCACATACTATGTGATACATAAATTCCGTGTCCGGGGAAACACAAGGGGAAAAGGATGGGGGGGCAAATGCTGCGCGTGACCAATGTCACCAAAAAATTCGGGGCTTTGACAGCTGTCAACAACCTCAGCTTTGAGGTCCCCCAAGGTCAGATTTTCGGCATTGCCGGTCCCAACGGAGCGGGAAAGTCAACCGTGTACAACCTTATCACAGGGCTGTATGATTTTAAAGGAACAATTTCCTTTAACGACCAGGATATTTCCGGCCTGCCCCCCCACCGCATTGCCAGGCTGGGCATTGCCAGGACATTTCAGATCCCCCAGACCTTTCCCAGCCTCACCGTGGCAAAATCCATTGAAGTGGGCAGCTATTTCGGCAGCCGGCAAGGATTTGACAAAGACCACGTGGACCAAGTGCTTTCCTTTGTGAACCTGTCAGATATGCGGGATACCCCCACGGGCAGCCTGAACCTGCTGCACAAAAAAATGCTCATGATCGGCGCGGCCCTGGCCACCCGACCTGAGATCCTCATGCTGGACGAACCCATGGCCGGGTCCAATGCCAAGGAGATCATCCAGCTCATGGACCTGATCCGGCGCATCAACCAGGACTTACGGGTAACCATCATCCTTATCGAACATTTCATGAAAGTGCTCACGGAACTGACCCAGACACTGCTGATCCTTGAAACCGGCACAAAAATCTGCTGCGGAGATCCTGAAAAGGTCACCTCGGATCCCCGGGTCATCGAATGCTATCTGGGGGACTCTAATGATTAAACTTACAGATGTAAATGCCTATTACCAGGATTTTCATGTGCTGAAAAATGTGTCCCTGGCCGTGGGAAAAGGACAGATCGTTGTCATGCTGGGCCCCAACGGACACGGCAAAAGCACGGTACTCAAATCCATCTGCGGACTGGTAAACAAGGTCAGCGGACTGATATGGTTTGAAGGTGAGAACATCACCGGACTTGGATCTGAAAAGCTGGTGGACATGGGGATCACCTATATTGCGGAAAACCGCGAATTGTTTCCCCAGATGAGCGTGCTGGAAAACCTCAAACTCGGGGCCTATTCCCGGTCTGCCCGGGCCTTTGAAAAAGAGAACCTGGAAAAGGTGTTTGACCTGTTTCCCCGCCTGCGGGACCGGCAGTCCCAGCTGGCCGCCACCATGAGCGGCGGGGAAGCCAGGATGTTGGCCATTGCCAGGGGGCTTATGTCCAATGCACGGTTTCTGGCCATAGACGAGCCTTCCCTGGGACTCCAACCCAACCTGAGGGACGAGGTGGCAAGGATTATCAAACAGATCAACGGCCAGGGCATCACATTGCTGGTGGTGGAGCAGAACATTCCCCAGATCACGGAGCTGGCTGACACGCTCTATGTGCTCGAAGAAGGCAGCATCAGCTTTTCAGGCTCAAAAGAGGATGCCCTGTGCAATGACCATTTAAAAGAAATTTTCCTGGGCATGTAGGAGGAACCCATATGGTCATCGAAATTGCGGATGTCATTATCAGCGGCCTGATCAACGGGTCTGTCTATGCCCTCATGGCCGTGGGCCTGACCCTGATTTACGGGGTGTCCAAAGCATTCAATTTTGCCTATGGCTCTTTTTACAGTTTGGGCGGATACATCGCGTTTCTGCTGTTCAGTCTTTCCTTTATCAACAACTATTTTCTGGTGTTTCTGCTGGCTGTTCCCATTTTGCTGGTCTTTGGATTTTTTGTGGAAAAAGCCCTGGTGGCCCCTTTGCGCAAAAGAGATGACTGGGAAATCAAGGTGATGATGATCACCCTGGGCCTGGCGTTGTTTCTGGATAACTCCTTTCAGGTGATATTCGGGTCCCGCATGAAATCTTTGCCCCCGTTTCTGGAAGGCGGGTTTGAGGCCGGAGATTTTTATCTGTCCCACCAGGATGTTGGAATCTTTTTTCTGTCCATCGGCGGCATCCTGATGTTCCGCTGGTTTCTCAACAACACCCGCACGGGCATGTCGGTGCGGGCCGTGGCCCAGAACCCTGCCGGGGCCCAGATCGTGGGTATTCCCAAAGAGTTTGTCTTTGCCGCCACATTCGCCATTTCCACGGTCATGGTGGGTATGGGCGGCATTCTGCTGGCCCAGAAATATTTCATAACCCCCATGGGCGGCTGGGATATCCTGGTCAAGGCCTGGGTCATCACGGCCTTCGGCGGGATGGGCTCTATCAGGGGCGGGCTGTATGCCGCGTTTATTGTGGGCATGCTCGAGGCGTTTGTAGGATGGTATTTCGGCATGACCTGGACCCTGATCGTGTTGTTTGCCGTATTGTTGACCACCCTGGCGATCCGTCCCCAGGGGCTTCTGGGAAAATGGGGATAAATTAATGGATCACAAACGCATTACATTTCTGCTGGCACTTATATGGGCTGTTGTGGCGGTCCTTCCCCTGTTTTTCGGGGGAACCAACTTTATCATGCACATTCTGATCATGTGCCTGATCTGGTCGGTGGTGGCCTCGTGCTGGGACCTGATCATGGGATTTGCCGGCATTTTCTCCTTCGGCCAGGTAGCGTTTTTTGTCACAGGATCCTATGCCTCAGCCATTATTTCGGCGCAGTTTAGCATCCCGCCCAT
>JAABUD010000164.1 GCA_011389555.1 Desulfotignum sp.
ATCGATCTCCACCACAATGATGCAGGTCCGGTCGGTATAATCAATGGCGGACATCCCGAATTTGAGCCGCAGATCGATGACCGGGATCATCTTGCCCCGCAGGTTGATCACCCCCTTGACAAAATCCGGGGTCCGGGGAACATACGGTTGTTTTTGCATCATCAGGAAGAATCAGACAATCCGCCGGCCATCTTTTTTTGCAATGCCTCTCTCTGCCGGGAGGCATCCTCGTGTACAAAAAGGACAAGGCTCATAATACTCCTTTGGATGCGGTCATCCGGTCATCTATTTTTCAGTGCACAACACAGGATACTGACAGAGCAAAATGCATACCACGACACATAAGTGGATAAATTCTTTTATTTCAGTTGGTTATGAAAATATGAGTAACATGGGAATTGTCACATAAATGGGATAAATTCTCATAATTTTTGCTGTTTTTTCAGGACAAATAATTGAATTTGCTACATAAAATTAGCTTTTTTGCGGCTTGTCTCAAAAATATGACAGTCGCAAGGATGGGACAAATTTTTACAGATTTTGAGTCAACTGATTTTGAGATTTTACTGTTGTATCAGCCGATACATCTGGCTGCGTGAAAGGCCGGACCGGCGGCAGCATTCTGGAATACCCCCGCTGGTGGCTGCCACCAGGTCCTGGAGATATGCATGTTTCATCTTTTCCATATAATCTTTGAATTGTAACGGATTTCCCACATTTGTCAGATCTGTTGCAGCATGTGGAAGGGTGGTGAATTTATTGCGGATATGAAATGCCCGGATATCACATACCTGTTCATCATCATCGATGATCAGTACCCTGGACATGTGGGAAATGTCTGAGTGAATGGGCTCTATGAGGGATTCCGCATCATAAACATTTTGTTTATCCAAATATTTTCCGCAGTTTTTTGTCCAGATCATTTATCACAAAAGGCTTCATTAACAGGCCCTTTACCCCGATGGCGGCCATTTTTTCATCGGTCATTGTTTCACTGAAACCCGTGCAGAGCAGTATGGGGATATCAGACCGTATTTTCAACAGTTCACCAGCCAGTTTGTCCCCGGACATTTTCGGCATGGCAATGTCGGTAATCACCATGTCATACCGGTCTGGATCTGCTGAGAACATTTCCAGGGCTTCGATACTGCCGGTGCAGCCGGTTACCTGATATCCCAGACGGGACAGAAGCTGTTTCTCTATGGCAATCACGGGCTTTTCATCATCCACCAGAAGAATATGTTCCGATCCGCCCACCAGTGGTTCTTTTATCAAGGGGGTGTTTTCTGCCGCACCATTCTCAGCCACCGGCAGAAACAGGTGAAATGCCGTACCCCTGCCGGGTTCGGTCTGGACCTGAATGGTGCCGTTCATGGCTTTTACGATACCATGGACCACGGACAATCCCATACCCGTGCCTTTCCCCCTCTTTTTTGTGGTAAAAAAAGGATCGAAAATTTTTTCTGCGGTTTCTTTGTCCATGCCTGTTCCAGTATCTGCCACCGACAGGCAGGCATATGTCCCGGGCTGTAAATCAGGGGAGACCGGATCAGAAGATTCCACCTGGATTTCATTGAGACTGACGGTCAGTGTCCCCCCGGTTTCCACCATGGCATGATAGGCATTTGTGGCCAGGTTCATGATGATCTGATGGATCTGCACCGGATCGGCTTTCACAGGGCCGCAGCTGGAATGCAGGCGCTGGTTGATGGCAATGGTGGTGGGGATGGTGGAGCGGATAAGCTTCAACGCTTCCTTGACAATGGGCTGTATTTTCATTCTGGCCAGTTCATTTTTTTCCTGTCTGGAAAAAGCAAGAATCTGGTGTACAAGTTCCCTGGCCCGTAATGCACCGGTATGGATCTGTTCCAGGCTTTTTCTGACAGGGCTGTCTTTGGGGATATCATCCAGCAGCATATCTGCATGTCCAATGATAGGGAAAAGGATGTTATTGAAATCATGGGCAATCCCTCCGGCCAGGGTGCCCATGGCCTCCATTTTCTGGGCCTGGTGAAATTGATCCTGAAGTTTCGCCCGTTCCTCCTCTATACGGAGAAACTCGGTGATGTCCCGCTGAACGGCCACATAATTGCGTGTCCGACCGGATGTATCCTTGACCGGCGAGATCGTGGCATCCTCGGTATAGAGGGCGCCGTCCTTGCGCTTGTTGACCAGGAGTCCTTTCCAGGTCCTGCCGCTGGCAATGGTTCCCCAGAGGTCCTGATAAAAGGCCTGATCCTGCTTGCCGCTTTTGAGCAGGCGCGGGTTTTGCCCGACTATTTCCTCCCGGCTGTAGCCGGTCACGGTGGTGAAGGCCGGATTGACGTACTGGATGATCCCGTCGGGATCAGTAATAAAAATGACTTCGCCGGCCTGCTCCACTGCCGTGGTCACCTTCTGTAGTTCGGCCTCGTTTTGTTTGCGTATTTTTTTCTCCCTGGCCTCATCCAGGGCCCGGTCTATGGCAAACGGCAGCCGGTCCGGCCGGTCCTTTATCACATAGTCCATTGCGCCGGATTTGAGCATATCAACGGCAGTTTCTTCCCCGATGGACCCGGAAACGCAAATGAACGGGGTGTCCGGGCAGATCTCGTTTCTGATGCGCAAAGCGCTGAAGGCATCGAAACCGGGAAGTTTGAAGTCAGCCAATATGATGTCGTACGGGTTTGTGCGAAGACAGTCCGTAAACGCATTTTCTGTTTCCACCCGCTCTATAGTCAATATGTACCCGGCATCGATTAGCTGCTCTTTGATGAGTTCGAAGTCTCTGGCGGAGTCTTCCAGCGCGAGAACATTCAGATTTTCATCTTTATTGATTTTATCTGTTGTCATCGGTTACTCCATTCTCGGGCGTTTATTCAGCAAAACCCAGAACACGCCGAGATGTTTCACGGCATCCAGGAAATCCTTGAAGTTCACGGGTTTGACCACGTAGGCGTTGACACCGAGCGCATAGCACCTTTTCAGGTCGGGTTCCTCGC
>JAABUD010000165.1 GCA_011389555.1 Desulfotignum sp.
AATCCTGCCCCTTTTTTCCTCTGGCCGGTAAAAAGGTCCACCGGGGATTTGCAGATCCCCCGGCCCTGGCAAAGGATCTGGCCCAAAAAGGCGGTGATGAAAACGCCCGGCTGGACTGCTACCGGAAAGTCAGAGATGAAATCCGGGCGTTTGTGGAAAAACTGCCGGACAATGTGTTGTCATAAATCCAAGTGTTGTCATAAATCTAAAAAAATAGAACAATCCTGAAAAAGGAGAAAAATCAATCATGAGTTCACCTGTAGATAATGATCGGAAAATGACCAGTATGTTTGAGCGGTACCTGACCGTCTGGGTCGGGCTGTGCATCATCGGCGGCATCCTTCTGGGAAAGATCGCCCCCGGACTGGCAGGAGCCCTGGACGGCATGGCCATCACCGTAAATGGTGCACCCGTGGTGTCCATCCCCATTGCTGTCTGCCTGTTTTTCATGATGTACCCCATCATGGTGAAGATCGATTTCGCTTCGGTGATCCGGGCGGGAAAAAGCGGCAAACCCGTGTTCTGGACCCTGTTCATCAACTGGTGCATCAAGCCCTTTACCATGTATGCCATTTCCCTGTTTTTTCTGGGGATTGCATTCAAGGGGTTTATCGGCGCAGACGCCATGGATCTGGTGAAAATTCCCTTCGGCCTGGACCTGCCCGTGGGGGCTGCCCATGGAGATGGGGTGGTGGTGCTTCACGAAGGGGTGAAGATGCTGCAGATCCCGCTGTGGCGGAGCTATCTGGCGGGGTGCATCCTGTTGGGCATCGCGCCGTGTACGGCCATGGTCCTGGTGTGGGGGTATCTGTCCCGGGGCAATGACGGGTTGACCCTGGTGATGGTGGCCATCAACTCTTTGACCATGCTGGTGCTGTACGGGGTTCTGGGCGGATTTCTGCTGGGCGTGGGCAAGCTGCCCATCCCCTGGCAGGCCCTGTTGCTGTCTGTAGGGATCTATGTGGCGTTGCCCCTGGTGGCCGGCTATTTTTCCAGAGTATGGATTCTCAAGGCCAAAGGCGAAGAATGGTTCCAGGAAAAATTTTTAGGGGTCCTGACTCCGGTGACCATCAGTGCTCTGCTGGTGACCCTGGTACTGCTCTTCAGCTTCAAGGGGGATGTCATCACGGCCAATCCCCTGACCATTCTGTGGATCGCGGTTCCTTTGTTTATCCAGACCATCCTGATCTTTGGCATTGGTTATGCCGGGGCCGTGTTCCTGAAGTTCAACTATGAAGATGCGGCCCCGGCGGCCATGATCGGGGCCTCCAACCATTTTGAGGTGGCCATTGCCACCTCTGTGATGCTGTTCGGGCTGTCGTCCGGCGCGGCCCTGGCCACCGTGGTGGGGGTGCTGATCGAGGTGCCGCTGATGCTGATGCTGGTGGGGTTCTGCAAGAGAACGCAGCACTGGTTCAGCTGATGGTGCCGGGAATTGCTGTTATTACAGGGTCTGAAACGGCGGGTATGTTATTCTTGAAAAAAGGCGGAAAACATGAAAGATAAACAGGCTTTTCTCAAGGTGCTGATGCTGGATGCGGCCAGTGGGTTCTACCGTCTCAAACGGTATGAGGTGGGGGATTTTTTCGGGCCTGTGGACGTAGGGATCCACCTGAGTGTCAAGCACAACAGCCTGACCATCGGTGGAGGCCTTTTTGCCGGCTCCATTTTCCCGGGATCGAACCGGCTGATCTTCTGCGGCAAATCACCCTGCTGGCATGGGTTCTATGTGTCATCCATGGGCGGGGCGGCCCTGGTGTTCGACAACCTGGGGATCAATCAGCTGGTGATTCTGGGCAAAGCCGACCGGCCGTCTCTGCTGTATCTCAACCGCAATCACGGAGAGGAGATCGATGTGGAACTGGTGCCGGTATCCCCCGGAAAGATCTGGGAAAAGGGCAGGGGCGGGGTTTATGCTGTGATGGAGGAGGCCATGGCCCGGTTTTCCGGCCGGTATGAAACCGATCCCAGGGTCCTGGCAACAGGTCCGGCCTCCCGGTACACCGATTTCGGGGCCATCGCTTCAGCCCCGGTCCGCAAAGGCCGACTGACCCCGGTGGATACCTGGGCCGGCCGGGGCGGTTTCGGTTCCAAGCTTTTCCGGGAGCACGGCATTGTGGGGATCATCTACGGCGGCACCTTTGTGGATGAAGATTTTTGTGAACGGTCCGTGGCGGATCAATGGTTTGAAGACAAATACAACCAGCGCATGGCAGCCAAGGATATCGAGGCCACCACCAAATACCGGTATGATCCTGGTTTTAAAACCGGCGGCACCTTCGGGGTGAACTATGCCGCCATGTCCGGCAATATCCTGGCATTCAACTACCGCACCCTTTACTGGAGCGACCGTCAGCGCAAAGAACTGCATCAGCGGTTCATCCTCGACCATTACCTGAAACAGTTCAATGAAGAGACGATCCAGAAAAAGAAACAGAAAACCTGCGGCGAACCCTGTGCTGCCGTGTGCAAGAAAATGAACGGCATCTACAAGAAAGATTATGAACCCTATCAGGCCATGGGGCCGTTGTGCGGCATCTTTGATCAGCGGGCCGCGGAAACGCTTGCCGGTCATGCGGATATGCTGGGGTTTGATGCCATTGCCGCAGGCGGGATCCTGGCCTGGCTCATGGACTGCCTGGATGAGAAACTGCTGGATCCTGACCACATCGGTGTGGCCATGACACCGAAATGGCATTTCCAGGACTTTGATGTGGTCGAAGATTCCCTGCACAATGCCGAGCTCGGAAAGCTTTTGCTGGATGAAATGGTCCGGCCGGAGGGGAAGATCCCTCTGGGAAAGGGAGCCAGAAAACTGGCCCGGGGCCTGGCAAAAGAAAAAGGCAAACCCGTCATGGACCGTTTTGTTCACAATGCATTTGCCCGCCAGGGCTGGATGGTTCCCAACCAGTACTGGACACCCGGGGTTCTGGCCCCCATGGCCATCATGGGCAAATACTATATGC
>JAABUD010000166.1 GCA_011389555.1 Desulfotignum sp.
CGGTTGCCGTTAATCGGCAGGCGCGGGTACCGGGGTTTCCACCGGTATTTTAGGTGATACACATGTCACTGCCTGGAATTTTTTGGGGCATTTTTCCATGCAGACCCCGCACTGGATGCACAGGGACTGGTCGATCACATGCACCTCTTTCTTTTCTCCTGAAATCGCGTTCACCGGGCAGTTCTTGGCACAAAGGCCGCATCCTTTGCATTTGTCTTCATCGATGACAAAGGAGATCAGTTCCTTGCAGACTTTTGCCGGGCAGCGTTTTTCAAAGATATGGGCTTCGAACTCCTCTTTGAAATACCGCAGCGTGGTCAGGACCGGATTGGCGGCCGTCTGCCCCAGACCGCAGATGGAGCCGGCATGGATGGCATGGCTCAGTTCATACAAAAGATCCAGATCTTCTTTTCTTCCCTTGCCGGCACAGATGTCCTCCAGTATTTCCAGCAGCTGTTTGGTGCCCAGCCGGCAGGGGACGCACTGGCCGCAGGACTCGTCCACCGTGAAATCCAGAAAATACCGGGCCACATCCACCATGCAGGTCCGCTCGTCCATGATGACCATGCCGCCGGAACCCATGATGGCCCCGGCTTCATCCAGGGAGTCGAAATCGATGGGCAGGTCCAGCAGGGATTCAGGCAGGCATCCTCCCGAGGGGCCCCCGGTCTGGACGGCTTTGAATTTGTGGCCGTCCGGGATGCCGCCGCCCAGATCGAAAATGATTTCACGAAAGGTCGTTCCCATGGGAACTTCAATCAATCCACTGTTGGTGATGTTGCCGGTCAGGGCGAATACGGCCGTGCCGGAGCTGGATTCCGTCCCGATATTCTTGAACCAGTCCGCTCCTTTTCGAATGATATCCGGCACATAGGCAAACGATTTCACATTGTTGAGAATGGTGGGCTTGTCCCACAGGCCGATTTCCGTGGTTCTGGGCCGGGGCGCCACCCGGGGCATGCCCCGTTTGCCTTCGATGGACAGGGTGAGGGCCGTGGATTCTCCGCACACAAAGGCACCGGCCCCCTGGAAGATTTTCAGATCAAAATTGAATCCCGTGCCCATGATATCGTCACCGAGCAGCTGATGGTTTTTGGCCTGTTCGATGGCCTTGAACAGCCGCTGGACCGCCAGGGGATATTCCGCCCGGACATAGATATATCCATAGCTGGCACCGACACTGTACCCGGCGATGGTCATGCCTTCGATGACCGCAAACGGGTCTCCTTCCAGCACGGACCGGTCCATGAAAGCCCCCGGGTCTCCTTCGTCTCCATTGCATACGATATATTTGGGACTTCCCGTGGCCTGAAGGCAGCCCTGCCATTTTCTGCCGGCGGGAAATCCGGCGCCGCCCCGTCCCCGGAGACCGGACCGGGTCACGACATCGATGACCTGTTCCTGGGACATATTGTCAAGTATCCGGGCCAGGGCCTGATACCCTTCCGCTGCAAAGTACTCGCGGATATCCTCGGGATTGATCGCCCCGCATTTGCCGAGAACGATCCGCTGCTGACCGCTGTAGAAAGGCACATCATGCTCGGTAACGGACCGGGTACCGTCCGGGTTCTGATACAGCAGCCGCTCCACCACGGAATCCTGGTCCAGGGTGGTTGTGACGATCTCCTCGACATCCGCGACTTTGACTTTGGTATAAAAGGTTTCTTTGGGTTCCACCCGGACCAGGGGCCCCATCTGGCAAAATCCGTGGCAGCCGCCGATGCCGACACCGGCATCACTTTTCTGGCCTTCATAAAGCAGTTCCACATCCACGGAGATGCCTTTTTCCTCGATGAGGCGCTTGAATTCGTTGTAAACATTCAGAGAACCCCCGGCCACACATCCGGTGCCGGCGCAGACAAGGAATCGGACTTTCTGCCGGGCCAGGGCTGCCTGGCATTGTTTCATTGTTTCTGCCATCTGAGATGGTGATGTTATCTTTCCCAAATCATTCCTCCTTCTTGTTCTCTTTGAAGTAGTCGAATATTTTCGACATCTTTGATGAATCCATTTGTCCGTGAACCTCTTCGTCAACGACCACCACCGGTGCCAGCGCGCAGGATCCGACACAGGCGACGGTTTCCAGGCTGTGTTCATAGTCTTCGGAAGTTTCTCCGCAGGCAATGCCGAGTTCCCGTTCAAAGGCATCCATGATCCGGGCCGCACCCTTGACATGACAGGCAGTTCCGGCGCAGATTTTGGTCTGGTGTCTGCCGCGTCTGGTGAAATAAAACTGCGCATAAAACGTGGCAACCGCATAAACCCGGCTTTCCGGCAATCCGGTTGTTCTGGCGATTATCTGCATGGCCTCTCCCGGCAGGTATCCCAGTTCTTCCTGTACTTTCTGCAGTATCGGGATGAGCGCATCCCGCTTTCCTTTATAGGGTGAAAGTATTTCACTCAAACGCTCTTCCATTCTGTCTCCTCCTTGGCTTGTCTGTTCTGTGCACATAGCGCTTCTTTTTGAAAAAAGGATATTACAATATCTGACGAAAAATATAAATACCCATTGAAAAAAGTCCCTGTTTTGTTCAGATACTGCATACCACAAATATTTGATCTATACCATGATTATGAACCCGAAATCGGGATAATCTCCAGGAGGCGGCATGTGAAATGCCAGGGAGCGCTGCAAAAGCGGGTCTGATATTTTGGTTGACAAATCCGGCTGCCTCATTTACCTCTAAAGTGTAAGTACGTAAAGATCAGATGACAGCACTGCACCATCCATTTACATGACGCCGGACAAGGAGGACTGCCATGGCCGTAAAATTGATGCACTACTGGACCATCAACCCCGCCAAAAAGGATGAATACGCCAAATTTATCATCAAAAAATTCATTCCCGGAGTCAACCGGCTGGGACTGCATACAGTGGCGGGCTGGTCCGTGCTGGTGGGATCCTACAGTGAAGTGATCATGGAAACGGTCAGCAGCGACCTGGATCAGCTGGAAGCCGC
>JAABUD010000167.1 GCA_011389555.1 Desulfotignum sp.
GGTGCAGAAACCAGCAGCATCACTTTTACAAATCTGGTTCATAACGATGCATTGGGACAGATATTTACAAAGGATCCCTTTGCCTTCAAAGACCAGCATGCATTGTTCCGGCATTTGGATCAGCAGGAATACAGGGATGCAGCCGGGTTTTTTTTTCAGGCTGCTGTATCCGGCGGACCAGCCCCGGATCTGTTGTCATGCATGATCCGTCTGTCCCGGTGGCTGGCAGAAAAACCGGCATCCATGGTATTCGGGATCACAGCCGGTCTGGACTCATCCCGGGAACCGGTTGGGAAAAATCAGCTGACCGGGTGGGAGGAAAACGGGTTGAAGCTGATCAACTGGCAATGTGCGCCAGACCTGGCAAAGATACCGGATCACCTGTTGTGGCCGATTTCCAGGCAGGGAATATGGAACCATGTGACAGTCCCGGCATCTATGGGGAACACAACCGCCGGACCTGTTGTGAAATTTATCATGGACAACCCCCACATTGTGCATTCATATGATATACCCGAAAATGTCGGACCGGTTGCCAGCGCCTATGATATGGCAGCCCCCCTGCCGGGCAGGCCGGCCTGGGAACTTCTGGGAACGCCTGCCCGGCTGCTGGCATGTCTGTCAAGATTCCCTGTGGATCACCTGATCCGGCTGCGCTACAATGGCACTGATTTATTTACCATGGGCCGGGATATTGCCTATTATTTTACACCGCCGGCAGATCTGCCGGAAGGATATCTGGACATGGTCTGCGCCATGGTGGCGGCAGGGGGATCCGTGGACCTGGCCCATGTCCGTTCCAATCTTGAAAAAGCGTATCTGATCGGGTATGCTGTGGAAAATGGGGTGCTGGTGGGAAACTCCTGCCTGAAGCATCCCAGAAAGGCTTTGACAGCCCGGCTGAAAAAAGCAACAGGCCTGGATTTTTCCGGGTTTGTGGAACGGGGATACACCTCGGTGCGGCCTGAATACCGGGCACTGGGCGTGGGCAGAAAACTGCTTGAGGGGTTGACCAGAAGGGCCGGCAAATACAGGGTGTTTTCCATTATCGACGAAGACAACCTGGCCACCCAGAAAATTGCCCTGCGGAACAATACCCGAAAAATTACAACCTATTTCAGTGAAAAGGCAGGTAAACACATGGGCATCTGGATGCCGGCACACATGATCTCACCCTTGGAAACCCCAAAAGACACCAGCCTGTGAATATCGGAATTCTCACGGTGCACGGGTTCGGGTTTCATCCCAATGGCCGTCTGCAGACAGCTGCCAAAGCAGCCGGTCACAGAATCCAGCTCATCAATCCATACCAGCTGATCTGTTCTCTGGAAAAGCAGAATTCCGGCATGGGAGGACTTTTTTCCAATAGCACGTCCACCGTAGCAATGCCAGGCACCAAACCGGCCGGCAACTCAGATGATTTGTTTAGAAGCCGTATTCCCGGTGATTTGCCGGATGTGGTGATGCCCCGCCAGGGGTCGCCCATGGGGGAATACGGGTTTGTTGTGCTGCGCCAGTTACAGGCAATGGGCATCCTTCTGGTGAATGGATTAGAAGGGGTGACCATCGCCAGGCACCAGTTTATTACCCTCCAGATCCTTTCTGCGGCAGGGATTCGGGTGCCGGATTCCTGTTTTGTCACCCGGTCCGACAGTTTTTTTGCTGCTGTTGACCAGTTGGGCGGGTACCCGGTCATTGTCAAACAGCCTTTCGGCATGGGGGGGGACGGGGTGGTGAAAATCGATGACAGATCCGGGGCTAAAACATTTGTTGCAAACATGCTTGATCCGGTAAAAGGGCTGGTGGTGCAGCGGTTTTTTCCCCCCAAAGAAAGGGTGGATGCAAGGATTCTTGTGATCGGCGGCCGGGTGGCAGGAGCCATGCGGTTGACACCCTCACCCAGTGATTTCAGGACCAATATCCATCAAAATGGACAGGCCAAAAGTTTTGATCCGCCCGAAGCGTGGTCGGATATGGCTGTTTCAGCTGCCAGGGCCTGTTCCCTGGATATTGCCGGCATTGATATGATGGTGGAAAGAAAGGGCCTCCCCCATGTGGTGGAGGTAAATTATTCCCCGGGTTTCAGGGGGTTGGAAGCTGCCACTGGAAAAGATATTGCCAAAAAAATCATTGCGTATGTGCTGTCGAAGGCAGAAAAATTTCAATCAGGTATGAGAAAAAACAGCCTATGAAAATCACCGATATACAACTGACACAGGACAGCGAGTTTGCCACTGCCTCTGCCAGGGTCAGTTTCGAACAAAGCGATCATCCTGACAAGGATGTCTATTTTAAAACCCCTATGGCATATGCCCGGGGATTTGGTGCAAACCCGGATGCATTCCTGGTGGGGTGTCTGCTGCCGGCCCTGCATCTGGGGGAAAAACGCATTTTCATGGAAGGCGCTGTCTGTCCGTTTCTTAAAGAAGGCGTGCATGTGGCCATGCATATTCTGTTCCACTGGACCCGGGGGCGGTATGTCCCCATTCCAGTACAATCCGGTGTCCGAAAACACCAAGACCCGCCGGCACAGACCAGGGCGGGCATGGTCATGTCCGGCGGCATGGATTCTCTGGCTGCCCTGCGCCAGAACCGGCTGCATTATCCTGACACCCATCCGGCCTGGGTCAGGGACAGTTTTTTTCTCCATGGATTCGACATCGGCGGAGTCCGGGAGAGGGGGGCAAAGCTGCATGTGTTCGACCGTGCCCTGACTGCGGCATCCTGCATCACCCGGGATGCCGGCACAACGCTTGTGCCGGTGTACACCAATATCCGTCATCTGTGCGATGAACGGGATCTGTGGCTGGACAGTTTCTTTGGCGCGGTGCTGGCTGCCATGGCCCATAATTTCAGCAGCCGGATCAATCTGATGTTCATCGCCTCATCCTATGATATCCCCAACCTGCATCCCTG
>JAABUD010000169.1 GCA_011389555.1 Desulfotignum sp.
TCTTCTCCTTCAAGGCTCAGTTTTTCAGGATTGTCAGCAAGCTGGTCCACCACGGCCCTGGAAACGTATTTACTGAAAGCGCTGCGGAAAAATTTCTTCCTTTTTTCGGAAATCCAGAACTTCTGCATGTTCAGAATTGAAAAATTCAACACAAGCACCATCATCGGGAAAAAATGGGAGATCCAGATATTTTTCTGACCCAGTGCCCACACACTGCCGTACCAGACGCTGACACCCAGCAGAACTGTAACCGGCAGAGTCAACGCTGCACCGGCCCATCCGATCAAAAGGGTGGTGGCAAGGCCCCAGAACAGAATGCAGGAAAGCTCCAGGCCCGGTATCCAGTCCGGCCGGGAAAGTATGTCATTGGCCAGGATGTTGTCCACAATGGTGGCATGGACTTCGACCCCGGGAAACACCTGATCCAGAGGTGAAATCCGGATGTCTTTCAACCCGGCTGCCGAGGTTCCCAGAAATACAATCTTCCCTTTTAAATTTTTGCTGTCTATCTTGTCTTCCAGTATTTTCCCGGCGGATATATAGGGAAACGTCCGGCTGGGGCCCCGGTAATTGATCAGCATGGCACCGTTGGACTGAAGCGGAACCACTGTATTCCCAATTTTTATCGACTCGATGCCGCCCCGGGTTGTCCGGATGATCGGATCCGGTATCTGGCCCTTGAACGCTGTGAGCAGCGTTGCCAGGGCCAGCTGGGGGTACATTGTCTGGTCCATGGCTATAAACAAGGGGGTCCTTCTGAGGACGCCGTCCGGATCGGTCACCGTGTTCATGAATCCGGCAGGTGGGTCTTGCCTCAGCAATACCGGCAAAGGCGGAATCAGTCCTTGGGCCTGGAAAAGATGAGCGGATGCCGGATCGGCGCCGGGTGAATTGATTTCAACCACTTTCAGATCAGGGGGAAGCATTTTTTCCTTTTCAAAAGATCCCAGGTCGAAAACAAAGGAATATCCCAATACAAAAGAACCCTGCCGGACAATATTTGCCAGCAACCGGTCATTATCCATGAGCCCCTCGGGCAAACCGGAAAACGACACATCCAGATGCAGTTCGTTTTTCAATGATTGTTGCAGCACCCGGGGGGAAGTCCCGTCCGGTTCTGCAAAAAGAATATCGATTCCCACGGCAACAGCCCCGGCCCTCTGGATCTTTTGCAGCAAAAGGGCCACCCGGTACCGGGGCCAGGGCCATTGCCCGAACCGCTCAAGACTGTACTCATCAATATCCACAACGGCCACAGACTCGGATCTGTTTTCTGAATATGTCTTCTGAAAAACCGCATCATACAGCTTGTATTCCAGAATACTCAGGTAGGCCGGCTTGAAAATATAGACACCTGCCGTCAAAAGCGTAATCAAACACCCGGTAAAAAGTGTGGCCCGGTTTTTTTTACCAAAATTTTTTTTTACCAGACGGGGCAAAAATTGCTGTGTGAGGATTTTCATTTATTCACCGCATGATACTGCAAAAATTAGGATGGCTTTGGGTTTTTTAAAGATTTTCTTGACAAATTGGGTTACCTGTATTCTATAGTATTTCTATTACTATCATAATTCAATAAAAAATAGAGGATGAATGACAATTCTGCAAGGAGAGAGACATTATGGATAAAATCATTTTGCGTTTTACAGCTGGTTTGATTATGACACTGTGTCTGTTGCTGAATGCCCATGGAGTTGTCGCTTCCCAGGGACAAGAACATTCTTCGAACGATCTGACCCTTCCCGGGCTGCTCACCACCGCGCTTCAAACCCACGAAGATCTGAAAAACTTTGAAAACCAGGTAGAGAGGGCAAGGGCCATGCTCCGGAAAACCAAGGGCCTGAACTACCCCGCCGTGGATTTCCGCGCGGATGCCGGCAGAGAAAAAATCGATAAGGAGTTCGGAGCTGATACCACCATGAACCGGTACGATGCATCGCTCAGGGCAAATCAGCTGATCACCGATTTTGGCAAAACACGGGCGGTGATAGCACGGTCACAGGTGGTCCTGGAACAGGCAAAAGCCCGCCTGGCATCGAAACATCAGCAGGTTTTGCGTGAAGGCATTACCGCCTATATCAACATGGTCAAGGCCAGGGAGCGGCTCAAATCCGCCCGCCGGTCTGAAAACCGAATCAAGGAATTGACCGGCGTGGAAGAAACCCTGGTGGAAAAAAAAGCCGGGCTTTCCTCGGACCTGCTTCAGGCCAAGTCACAGCTTGCGGGTGCCATGGCACTCAGGGTCCAGGCACAAGGAGAACTCAGCATGGCGAAAAACCGGTTCCAGGCGGTTTTTTCCTTTGCGCCCGACAGTTCTGAAATTGAACAGTTTCCTGACGTTGCATTTCCCCATGACAAACTGCCGCTGACCCTGGAAGATGCGGTGACACGCGCGCAGAATCAAAACCCGGACCTGCTGGTCAGCCTGTATGACACCCAGCTTGCTCAAAAAGAGATCGACATCGCCAAAACCGCATTTTATCCCCAGTTGAATCTCTTTGCCGAAGCTGCCAGCAAAGACAATGATGACGGCGTTGAGGGATATAAAAACGAACTTTCCACCGGACTGGAACTCCGATACAATCTTTTCAGGGGGGGGGCGGACAAAGCGGAATTACGATCGGCACTGGCCGGGCATCAAGCAGCATCCAATGCCGTCGAATATGTGCGGAAACTCATCAGAGAACAGGTCAGCAACAGCTGGGAACAACTGACGATATTGAGACAGAGAACCGAACTTCTGAACCGGCAGGCGGATATTGTCGAAAACTTTCTGGAACTGGCCAAAAAGGAACGTACCATGGGGACCCGGTCCCTGCTGGATGTTCTGAATGGTGAAATCAACTATATCAATGCCAGTGCCGCTGCCATTGCAGCAAATCATGACACGAAAATCGCCGCCTA
>JAABUD010000170.1 GCA_011389555.1 Desulfotignum sp.
TAAAAGGGCTTTTGATGAAACCGCTGGTGATGAGTGATATTGCCCGCAAGATTCGGGAGGTATTGGATTCGAAATAATGAGAGGAGATCATTTTCATGAAAACAGATGACAGCAAAATATCTTTGGGGTTTGACAACAAAGCCTATCCAGCAGGCACGCATATGTGCCTGATTTACAAGGATGAGGCAGAACGCCGTAAAATTATATCAAAATTTCTGGAAGGTGGTCTGAAAACAGGAGGCAGGGTGGCCTATTTTGTGGATGAATTACCCCCCATGGATGTATATGCGTGGCTGGAAAAAATGGATGTGATCCTGCCGGAAAAAGAGATAGATGCTGCGTTCACAGCGGCAGAGGCCCACAAAACCTACTGCCCGGACGGCACGTTTATCCCCGACAGAATGCTGGCCACCCTGCGGGACTTTTATGACCAGTCTGTGGACCAGGGATATCCCCATTGCCGTGTCAGCGGCGAAATGGGGTGGGCCTTGAAAAATATGCCCGGTTCCGACCGGCTCATGGAATATGAATCTTTGGTCAATCGGGTGGTTGTCACACATCCGGTGACGGCTGTCTGCCAGTATGATGCCAACCGGTTTGACGGGGCCACGATACTCAAGTGCCTGGAGGTACATCCCTATATGATTGTTCACGGACAGGTGGTGCACAATCCGTATTATATCACACCGGAGGAATATTTTGGGTCCGTGCCGCCGGTGAAGAATTAAAAAACAGGAGGGGGACATGGAAGCAAAAGTCAAGATCATCGGCCGGATGTCTGCAGCGGAAAACATCCTTCATGTGTTTCCCTCCAATAAAAAAATGGGTGATTTCTCGGCCCAGGCATTGAAAAAAATTCCCGGGGTCCTCAGGTGCGGTATCTGCCTTTGCGGTGATCCACACCCGTGCGGTGATCTTCTGTCCGGCTTCTGTGACGGCTGTGATATCGTGTCCCGGTCTGTTTGCATGGATGAAGAACCGGTGTGCCGGTTCGATGGCAATGAAAATTATGACACCTATTTTTTACATACACCGGCCCATTCTTTTGGGATTCTGATCCTTGAAATTGATGACTCGGAGATTTTTTCCCTGTATTCCCCGTTTGTCAGCAACTTTTCCAATACCATGACCATTCATATGGAAAATATCTGGCAGAAAGAACAATTGCAGCTTCAGCTTGCCAAGAAAGCGGACAGCCTGGGCCGCATGGCCGGTGCCATCGCCCACCATTATAACAACCAGCTCAGTGTGGTCATGGGCAATCTGGAGCTGGCCCTGATAGATACCCCGGTTGATGCGGTGTACCATGATAATCTGACGGCGGCCATGCATGCCGCCCGGAAATCTTCTGAAATCAGTGGATGGATGTTAACCTATCTGGGCCAGGACAGCGGAGAAACCAGTCAACTGGATCTATCCAGGCTCTGCCGGTCGTATCTGCCCATTTTGCAGACCTCACTGCCCAAAGGCATTGCCCTGGAAACCGATTTCATGCCTGCCGGGCCAAAAATTCTGGCCAATGCAAACCATATGCAGATCATTTTGACCCATTTGATTACCAACGCTGCAGAAGCAATGGTGGATACCACCGGCCGGATCAGATTGTCCACAAGAGTGATCCCTGGTTCTGATATCCCCGGGATTGTCACTGCCCCGGCAGACTGGCATCCCAAAGCCGGTATGTACGTCTGCCTGCAGGTAACAGACACAGGAACCGGTATTTCTGAACAGAATATGGAAAAATTGTTTGATCCTTTTTTCACCACCAAGTTTATGGGCAGAGGCCTGGGGCTGCCCGTGATAATGGGGCTGGTAAAATCATGGGAAGGCGCGGTCTGTGTGGAAAACAGAAAAGACCAGGGCACGCGGGTGCGGATTTATCTGCCGGTGGATGAGTAAGATTCAAACGCCTCGACGACGTCCAGTTCCACCCCCTCCCGGGTATGCATCAGGCGGTCGATGTCCAGCAGGGTGGTCACCCCTTCCTTGCGCTTGGCCATACCCAGGATCATTTTCTGGTCCACACCTGTGCCGAAAGAGGGGACGTCTTCCACCTGATCGTCTGTAATGTTGAGCACTTCCGAGACTGAATCGACAATGATGCCGGTCAAAGAGGAGCCGCGTACCCCGGAGATTTCCACGATGATGATACAGGTCCGATCGTTGTAGGCGGTTTCTTTCATCCCGAATGTCAGCCGCAGATCCATTACCGGGATCACCCGTTCGCGCAGGTTGATCACCCCTTTAAAAAAGGACGGCATGCGGGGCAGTTCATGAATTTCCATCAGGCCGATGATCTCTTTGATATCCAGCTGGAGAGAAACTGCTTTTCGGCAAAGCCGGCGGCAATGGCCCGGCTGCCGATGGGCTCGGCCACCAGAAAGCCGCTGGCTTCAGGGTTGTCGTTTAAAAACTGGGGCATGGCCACGGGCGGGGCCACGTCGAACAGCACATTCACGGCCTCGTTGCCGGCCACACCGGGTTTCAGCCCCATCTGGGTGAAGTACATGTGGGCCAGCTTGAGATGCACCCTGCCTTCGCTGGAGACTTTGGGGCCTTCGTCCACCCTGGGTGCCTCTTCCTGTTCCAGGCCAAAAGCCTTTTCGATGGCGCTTTGCAGTTCGGGCGGGGTGAAGGGTTTGGCCACCACCCCGCTGGCGCCGCCTTCAATGGCCTTGGCCACGTATTCCTTGTCGCCGTGACCCGTGGCCATCAGGAACGGGATATCCTTGAATTTTTCTTGGCCCCGCAGCCATTTCACCAGTTCCAGGCCGTCCATATTGGGCATGGACCAGTCGCTGATCACCAGGCCGATCTCTTCCCCGGCTTCCAGTTTTGCCAAGGCGTCCTGACCGTCCACTGCTTCCACAATGTTATTGAAGCCGACCTGGCC
>JAABUD010000171.1 GCA_011389555.1 Desulfotignum sp.
TGCACTGCCTTCTGGCAGGATTCGGTGACAAATTTTTTGGACTCGGACACCATCCGGCGGATTTGCTTGTCATGGATTTTTTCATCCACAGCCCGGGCCGTGGTATAGATCATGGACCGGGAGGCATCCAGCAGGGTTACCGCCTCTGCCACCTGAAAGGACACCCCCTGGAACTGGGCCACTGGCTGCCCGAACGCCTTGCGCTTCGAGGTGTACCCGGTGGCGATATCCACGGCCGGCACTGCGGCGCCGATGGTCATGGCGGCCGTGCCCAGGCGTTCGGGAATCATCATGGTGTTGAACACTTTCACCCCCTGGTTACGTTCTCCCAGAAGATTTTCTTTGGGCACCTTCACATCCTTGAACACCATGCGGGCGGCTCCGCCGCCCCGGCATCCCATCAGCCCGTAAAGGTATTGGGCCTCCACCCCTTGTGTCTTGTCCACGATAAAGCAGGAGATGCCGTTGCGGGGGTCTGCGTCCGGGTCGGTTTTGGCATACACCAGAAAATAATCCGCCCCCTCTCCGCCCACGATGAACCGTTTCTGGCCGTTGAGGACAAAATGGTCCCCCTTGTCTTCTGCCGTGGTTGTGGTGCCGAAAAAATCAGACCCGCCCCGGGGCTCGGTGAGGCATTCGGCCGCAAACATCTCGCCTTTGAGCAACGGTTTGACATATTTTCCCTTCTGGGCATCGGTCCCGTGGAGGATAATGGCATCGCATACCAGTTCCGCCCCCACCCCGAAGGTGCAGGCAAAGATATATCCCAGCACCCCGATCTCCTCCATCACCATGCAGGTGGACACCCAGTCCATGCCCCGGCCCCCCCATTTTTCCGGGTACCGGCACCCCATCAGGTTGCGGCGGCCGGCTTCCTGTAAAAATTCTTTGGGGAACTGGATCTTGTCCGCATCCATATCCAGGATCATCTGCCGGGGGATGGTTTTGACAAACTCCCGGGCCTCCTGTTTCAATTGTTTCTGTTTATCATTTAAAAGATAATCAAACATGGGAGCAACTCCGTGCTAATATAATCATAATATGTTCTTTCTTCAGGAGAAGGATGTCAAGAAAAAAACCGGGATTTGACTTTTTGCCACATTTGGTGCAATGATTTGCCGTCTTGAGAATTTAGATACAGCAATAGGGAGATGTCATGCGGGAACCCATTGACCTGAACTGGAAAGAGTTCGGCAGTGCATTGCTCAATGCTACGCCCAACGGGGTAGCCGTGTTTGACAATACCCTCCAGGCAGTGATAACCAATCAGCTGGCCAGAGACAGCCTGGGGGTATATCCCGGCGCGTTTCTGTCTGCCACGATTCCATCCTTAAAAGCCCCGGCCCTGCATGTACTGTCCACCAAAATCGTTGAAACCGGCCTGGTGGTGGAAAAAAAAGACAGCCGGTATTCGGTGTTGCTGGGCCCCATACGCCATGGCAATGCGGCCATTGGTATCATGGCTATTTTTGAGGACATGACTGCCCTCACCAATATCACCAACCGGATGAAGGGGTTTCAGCAGCTGTCCATAGAGCTTGATACCATCATAGACAGCTCCAATGACGGGTTGTGGATCTGCGACGGCAACGGGGTGGTGGTGAGAATTAATCCGGCATCCGAGAAAATGATCGGCTTTAAAGCAGCTGATGTCATAGGCAAACATATGTCTGAGCTGGTGGAAAAAAAACTGGTGGACCGGTCCGTGACCCTGGAGGTGCTCAAAACAAGAAAAAAAGTGTCTTTGATTCAGAAAACCCGCATCGGCAGGCACCTGTTTCTGACCGGGACCCCGGTGTTTGATAAAACCGGGGACCTTTTCCGGGTGGTGGTCAATGAACGGGATATCACGGAAATTACCCGGCTGCAGGAACAATTAAAAGAAAATGCCGAGATTGCCGAACAATACAAACAGGATATGCTGGAAAAGCAGATTGAAGAAACCGAGTCCCGCCAGATTATTGCCAAGAGCGCCAACTACCGGAACATCGTGCAAAAGGCCATCAAACTGGCGCAGGTGGATTCCACGGTATTGATCCTGGGAGAATCCGGCACCGGAAAAGGGGTGATTGCCGATCTGATCCATAAATACTCGTCCCGGGCGGCCCATCCCATGATAAAAATCAATTGCGGTTCCATCCCGGAAACCCTTGTGGAAAGCGAGCTGTTCGGATATGAAAAAGGCGCGTTCACCGGAGCCGGCCACAAAGGCAAGCCCGGTAAGTTTGAAACTGCGGACAAGGGGATCATTTTTCTGGATGAGATTGCGGAACTGCCCCTGGCATCCCAGGTCAAATTGTTGAAATTTCTGGAAGACGGCGTGATTTCCCGGGTGGGCAGCACTGTCAGCAAATCTGTGGACGTGCGGATTATTGCGGCAACCAACCGGGATTTAAAAGACATGATTGAGACAAAGCAGTTTCGAAACGATCTTTACTACCGGCTCAATGTGATTCCCGTCAAAATTCCCCCCCTCCGGGAACGTGCAGACTGTCTGGTGCCATTGATCACCCGGTACCTGGGGGTTTTTTGCCAGAAATATGGAAAACCTGAAATGACCCTGTCCAGAGAGGCCATGGATGCCCTGACAGCCTATCTGTTTCCGGGCAATGTCAGGGAATTGATCAATATCTGTGAGCGCCTGGTGGTCATGGCACAGAACAGCCGAATCCAGTATGAAAATCTTCCCGGCAGTATCCGGAAAACCATGGCTTCAGCCGAGCCGTATGGGGGTGTCCGGCAGCCGGGCCAGACCCTTGGCCAGATGGTGGCAGCTCTGGAAAAAGAGGTGCTTGCTGCAGCATTGAAAAAAACAAAGACCCAGGCAAATGCGGCAAAATTGCTGGGCATTAACCAGTCCACCATTGCCAGGAA
>JAABUD010000172.1 GCA_011389555.1 Desulfotignum sp.
CTGTCCCCTTTTTTCACCGGCACCTCCACCACCAGTCCGGGCATGGGACACGGCAGTTCATCGGACGGCAGCACCTCTTTTCCGGCGGGCATGTGACCGATCAGTTCCCATTCTTCGGGGCGGTAGACCTCGAACAGCCGGGTGAGTCCGCAGAAGGCGATCCAGAAAAACGAGCGGTCGTAGCGCAGCCGGAACCGGTGATTCCGACCGTCGATTTTCAGTTTGAGCCGTCGGCGGTAGAATTCAAAATCCGGGGGTTCCACCATCATCCGGTCTTCATTGACATCGATGGTCCACCGGTTGCCGTCCGTCTCTTTTTCCATGTGTATTTCATACACCTGGGTTTCGGATCTGACCACATAGCGATGCACGCCGGAGGTGCCTTTTCCGCCGCCGATGCGGGTCACCATGGACTTGACCGATTCTCTGACCAGGATGTTGCGGACGTGGTACACCAGGGCCGCGGTCAGGGCAGACAGCTTCAGGTGACGCGCATCCGGGGGAGACAGGGGCAGGTGACCGTCAAAAAAGCGCTCGACAAACCCGGTGTCCAGTTCCCCTGCGGCAAATGCCGGCTGACACAGAACACTGTTTGCAAAATCGATGTTGGTCACCACCCCTTCGATGTGATACCCGTTGAGGGCCTCGATCAAAGCGGTCCGGACCGTTTCCCGGTCTTTGCCGTGGCAGATCACCTTGGCCAGCATGGAATCGTAATGGACCCCGATCTTGCTGCCGGTATCCACCCCGCTGTCTACCCGCACGGCGTCGCCCCGGGGTTCGGCATACCGGGTGATCATGCCGGTGGCCGGCGTAAATCCCCGGGCCGGGTCTTCGGCGCAGATCCGGGCTTCCATGGCCCAGCCGGAGAAGGTTACCCCGTCCTGGTCAAAGGGGAGTCGCTCTTTTGCAGCGATGCGCAGCTGCAGTTCCACCAGATCCTGCCCGGTGACCATTTCGGTGACCGGATGTTCCACCTGGAGCCGGGTGTTCATTTCCAGAAAATAAAATTCGCCGTCAGGCGCCAGCACAAACTCCACGGTGCCGGCATTGACATATCCGGCCTGGCGGGCCAGGTCGCAGGCTGCCTGGCCCATGCGCTGCCGCAGGTCAACATTTACCCCCGGAGACGGTGATTCCTCGATGATTTTCTGGTACCGCCGCTGGATGGAGCATTCCCGTTCTCCCAGAAAAACGACGTGGCCGAATGCATCCGCCAGCACCTGGATCTCCACGTGCCGGGGCTGTTGGATATACCGCTCCATGAAAATCCGGGTATCTCCGAACGCTTTACGGGTTTCCTGGCGGCTGGCCGCCAGGGCGTCTGCCATCTGTTCCGGGCCGGCCACGATGCGCATGCCTTTGCCGCCGCCCCCGGCCGCCGGCTTGAGCAGCACCGGGTATCCGATGTCCCGGGCGATGGACAAGGCCTCGTCCACGTCCTTGAGCGCTTCGGCGTACCCGGGGATGACCGGAACGCCGGCCTTGAGCGCCAGGGCTTTGGAAGCGATCTTGTCCCCCATCAGGGCGATGGCCTGGGCGGGCGGTCCGATGAACGTCAGGCCGGCGGCCTGGACCGATTCGGCAAACCCGGTGTTTTCCGATAAAAACCCGTAACCGGGATGAACGGCCCGGCACCCGGCGTCTTTGGCCGCAGACAGGATTTTTTCCGGGTTCAGGTAGGAGTCCGTGGCCGGGGCTTTGCCGATATATACGGCGTCATCGGCCAACTGCCGGTGCAGGCTGCGGGTGTCTGCATCGGAATAGACCGCAACGGTCCGGATACCCAGGCGTTTGCAGGTGCGGATGATCCGCACGGCGATCTCGCCGCGGTTGGCGATCAAAACGGTATCGAACATGGCGCACCTCACAAGGGAATGTTTCCGTGTTTTCTGTCAGGCCCTTTCGCTTTTTTGCCCTCCAGCACCTGAAGGGTTCGGATCAGCCGGTGGCGGGTATCTCTGGGAAAAATCACGTCATCGATATAGCCTCTTTGGGCTGCCAGAAACGGGTTGGCAAACGTTCGGCGGTACTGATCCATTTTGTCATGGAGCACGGCTTCCGGGTCGGCGGATGTCTGAATCTCTTTGCGGTGGATCACTTCCACCGCCCCTTTGGGGCCCATCACCGCAATCTCGGCCGTGGGCCAGGCATAGTTCACGTCGCAGTGGATATGCTTGGAGTTCATCACCAGGTAGGCACCGCCGTAAGCTTTGCGAACGATCACCGAGATGCGGGGTACCGTGGCCTCGGTAAAGGCATAGAGCAGTTTGGCCCCGTGGCGGATGATGCCCCCGTGCTCCTGGTTCGGTCCGGGCATGAACCCCGGGACATCCACCAGGGCGATCAAGGGGATGTTGAAGGCATCGCAGAACCGGACGAACCGCCCGGCCTTGAACGAGGCTTCCGTGTCCAGGACACCGGCCAGCACGGCGGGCTGGTTGGCCACCAGGCCCACGGTCTGGCCGCCCATGCGGCCGAATCCGCAAATGATGTTCCGGGCGAAATCAGACTGGACCTCCATGAACTCGGCCCCGTCCAGGATGCTGTGGATCAGTACGTTCATGTCATAGGCCTGGCTGGGGTTTTCCGGCACCAAAAAATCCAGGGCCGGGTCGAGGCGGTCCGCCGGGTCCCGCAGGTCCAGGATGGGGGGCTTTTGCCGGCTGTTGGAGGGCAGGTAGCTGATCAGCCGGCGGATCTCCCGCAGGCACAGGATATCGTTGGGGGCCGTGAAATGGGCCACCCCGCTTTTGGTGGCATGGACCCCGGCACCGCCCAGATCTTCGGAAGTAATATCCTGGTGGGTCACGGTTTTGACCACGTTGGGCCCGGTGACAAACATGTAGGAAGAGTCCTG
>JAABUD010000173.1 GCA_011389555.1 Desulfotignum sp.
GACTGCTCCATACCCGGGACAAGGCCGTTCATACCCTGGATGATTTCAAGGGCATGAAAATCAGAAGCACCGGCACCAGTGGCAGACTTGTCGCTGCTCTGGACGCATCTCCAGTGGGAAAATCCATGGGAGAAACCTATCAGATGCTGCAAAAAGGGGTTGTGGACGGATCCATGCACCCCATGGAAACCAACAAAGGCTGGAAAGTAGGGGAAGTGGTGGATTATATGACCCAGAACTTTTCAACCGCCTACACCACCACATTTGCCGTATTCATGAACAAAAGCAAGTGGAACAGTCTGACTGCGGACCAGCAGAAAATCATACAGGAAATCAATGCGGAATTTGCCCTCAAACACGGCCAGGCATGGGATGAATCTGACGAAGAAGGCCTGGCATTCTTCAAATCCAAGGGAGGAGAAGTTATCTCACAATCTGATGCAGAAGCTCAAAAATGGGCAAAACAAGCAGAAAGTGTGGTTGATGAGTATCTTAAGACTGTCGCTGAAAAAAACATTGATGGAAAAGCAGTTGTCGATTACATAAAAGCCAACTTATAGTAACTGTCGTATCTAAAACAGGTGGCCGGTCTTTTGCCGCGGGCCACCTGTTATCCCCGGCAAACCATTTTTTTTAAAACAGGATTCATTATGCGTATTATTTTCCAGGCCCTGAACAAATTTTCCGATGTTTTGAAATTGATCGGTGCCATTGCCCTCACCGCCATGATGCTGCTTACGGTGGTGGATGTTATCGGGCGGTTTTTCAAGTCTCCGGTTTTCGGTTCCGTAGAACTGGTGGGATTTTTGGCCACCATCGTGGTGGCGGCAGCCCTTCCCTATACCTATAAAATGGATGGCCATGTGGGGGTGGAAATCCTGGTGCGGCTGCTGCCTGACAAAACACAAACCTGGATGGACATTTTCACCCGGACCCTCACCTTTATCCTGTTTTGTCTGATAACCTGGCAGATGTTTTTATATGCAGAAGATATATATAAAACAGGCGAGGTTTCCATGAACCTGGAATTTCCCATCTATTATATTGTTTATCTGCTGGCGTTTGGTCTGCTCATCTTCACCGTGACCATTCTGGAAACCATTTTTCACGATATCAAGCAATTAAGAGAGTTGAATACAAAATGAACCCGACACTTATTGGCATCATCGGTATCCTCATCATGCTTCTTTTATTCCTGACCCGCATGCCTGTAGCCTTTGTCATGGCCAGTGTGGGATTTGTCGGGTTCTCCATTGTGATATCCACCAATGCCGGCCTGGTTCTTTTGTCCAGAAACATTTTTGAAACCTTTAATTCATATGATCTGACCACCATCCCGCTGTTCATTCTCATGGGACAGCTGGGGTTCAACTCAGGGATCAGCAAACGGCTGTATGACGCAGGCTACAAGTTTTTGGGCGGTATCCGGGGCGGTCTTGCCATGGCAACGGTTACCGCCTGCACAGCTTTCGGCGCTGTCTGCGGTTCCAGTCCGGCCACGGCCGCCACCATGGCAACCGTGGGCCTGCCGGAAATGAAGCGGTACAACTACAATGACGAACTGGCCACCGGATCGGTTGCTTCAGGCGGTGGTATCGGCATGATCATGCCCCCGTCCGTGGTCCTCATCATCTACGGCATTCTTACTGAACAATCCATCGGCGCTCTGTTTGTGGCCGGTATCTTTCCGGCCCTGCTGGTAACCCTGCTGTTTATTATCTGCATTTATATCCGCTGCCGCATTTCACCGGATCAGGGACCAAGGGGAGAATCCTTTTCCTGGGCTGAAAAATTCAAAGCCCTGCTGGGGCTGACCGAAACTTTGATTGTCTTTACACTGGTCATCGGCGGGATATTCATCGGGTTGTTCACCCCCACGGAAGCCGCAGCCATCGGGGCCTTTGGTATGCTGCTCATTGCTTTGGTACGGCGGCAGATCTCATGGAAAGGGTTTGTCAAATCCCTTATGGAAACCCTGCGAACATCCTGCATGGTGCTTGTGCTCATTGCCGGTGCTGTCATTTTCGGCAAATTCCTGGCAGTCACCCGTATCCCTTTTGAAATTGCCGGATGGGTTTCCGGCCTGGAAATATCGCCGGTACTGGTTCTGGGTGTGATCCTTCTCATCTATTTTTTCGGCGGCTGTTTCATGGATGCCCTGGCCTTTGTCACCCTCACCGTGCCGATTTTCTTTCCTGTGGTCATGGAACTGGGGTATGACCCGATCTGGTTCGGGATCATCATCGTCATGGTGACGGAAATGGGGGTGATCACACCGCCGGTGGGCATCAATGTCTATGTGGTCTATGGGGTGGCAAAAAATGTTCTGGATCAGGAAGTCCCCCTGGAAAAAATATTCAAGGGTATCTTTCCTTTTCTTATCGCCGTGATCATCGGTGTATTTATCCTCATCCTGTTCCCCGGCATAATCATGTATTTGCCCAACCTCATGTACTAGTATCAGCTGCGGTATTCCGGTCTCCCAGAGACTGGGATGCCGCAACAAAATCTGGAATGTAAAAATCAACAAGGGGGTCGGAATATTTTCCTGACCCCCCTTGATTTTTGTGGTAGGCACGAGCGGACTTGAACCGCTGACTTCTACCGTGTCGAGGTAGCACTCTACCAACTGAGTTACGCGCCTTTATCCCTTTATGTAGTTTGTCCTTTTATCAGAACTATAATTTTGTGTCAACAGAAACCAGCGTAGGGATAATATTTGCTATAGTAGCCTGCGCTTCTATGGGGAGCCCCTGGTGGTGTCCTGTGACCGGACCGTCAGACCGCAGATCTCGGGCCGGGCACAGGACACCACCAGGGG
>JAABUD010000174.1 GCA_011389555.1 Desulfotignum sp.
TCGGTTTCGACAGCAGATCGCCTGGCTGGGGCAGCGGCCGGAATGGTTTTCCGGTACCGTGGCACAAAACCTGGGCCTGGCCCGCCCCCATGCCGGGGAAGATGCGTTCCGGCAGGCCCTGGAAGCGGCCGGTGCATGGTCTTTTATTGCCCCTTTGCCCCACGGCATCCACACGGCCCTGGGGGAAGGGGGCCGGGGATTTTCCGGTGGACAGCTGCAGCGGCTGGCGCTGGCCCGGGCCCTGCTCCAGGATGCATGGCTCTGGATTCTGGAT
This sequence comes from Desulfotignum sp., assembly GCA_011389555.1. GTDB lineage: Bacteria > Desulfobacterota > Desulfobacteria > Desulfobacterales > Desulfobacteraceae > Desulfotignum. The sequence continues at coordinate 275 of JAABUD010000174.1, forward strand.
GAACCCGGGGCCCACCTGGACCCGGAAACCGCTGTTGCCGTTCGCCGCCATGTGGGGCAGGTCACCCGGGGCAGAACCCTGATTCTGGCGGCCCATCACCTGGAAGGCCTGGAGTGGCTGGATACCCGGGTACATCTGGACAACGGCCGGATCACAGACATTGAGAGGGGGTGTCATGGCACGGTCTCCTGAAAAACCGGACCGGTCTCAGCCGGACCGGTCCCAACCGGGTGCTTCCGAACCGGGCCTGCCCCTGAGGTTCCTTTTTTTCCGCCAGGGTGCCATGGGATATCTGGGCCTGGGTCTGGGGACCGTGGGGCTGGGGGCGGCCATTCTGCTGCTGGCGGTATCCGGATGGTTCATCACGGCCGCGGGCGTGGCCGGACTCACCCCGGCTGCCCTGTATGCCTTCAATTATCTTCAGCCGGCCGCAGTCATCCGCACGCTGGCCATCTGCCGGACCCTGGCATTGTACGGGGAACGCATCGTTTCCCACGACGGGATCCTCAGGCTGCTGCAACATCTGAGACTAATGGTGTTTGACGGCCTGTCCCGCATGACCCGGTTCCGGCTCGGGGGCCTGGGTTCCGGGGACCTGATGCAGCGGATGCTGGCGGACATCGATCTTCTGGACCAGTGGCCCCTGAGGGGGCTGGCTCCCTGGGTCTGGGCCGTTTTTCTCAGCCTGGTATTTGCGGGCTTTCTGTGCTGGATATCAATGCCGCTGTTCTTGATTTTTCTGGTTGTCATGCTCCTGGTTTTCGTGGTGCTGCCGGTCACGGTCGCTTCTTCGGCCATGGACCTGGCCCGGTTCCAGACCCGGAAAGCCGGGGAGCGCAGACAGTTTTTAACCGAAACCTTTGCCGGACTTATCACCCTGCGGACCACGGGTGCCATGGAACCCCGTCTCACCACCCTGAAGAAAATGGATCATGACCTGGACACAAGCCGGTGGCGCCTGCACGGACTGGGCATTGTTTCCCAGACCGTGATTCTGCTTGTATTGTCTTTGGGCCTGTGGCTGATTCTTTTTCTAGGTGCCGACGCCGCGCTTTCCGGTCAGATCTCTACGGCGTTGCTGGCCGGCATCTGCTGTGTGATGCTGGGCCTTTCAGAGGTGATGACCCCGCTTTCCCAGACCTTTCAGGCCCTGGGATTCACCCGGGGAGCGCAACAGCGGCTTGAAGGCATCTTTGAAAAGCCCGAAGACAGCGGCACCCTCATGGAACTGTCCGGTCCCCCCCGGCTGGAACTGAAAAATGTCACGGCCCGGCAGGGACAGGCCCTGACCGGCCCGGACCATGTGTCGTTTTCCCTGCACCCGGGCGACACCCTGTGGATCCAGGGCCCGTCGGGCTGCGGCAAATCCACCCTGGCGGCCGTGATGGCGGGATGGCTGGCCCCGGCAGAAGGGACGGTGCGGGTCAATGGAACCCCCATGGCTGCCATTGAAGAAAAAACCCTGCGCCGGCAGGTGGGGCTGCTGGAACAGGAGCTGTATCTGTTTCCCATGACACTGGCCGAAAACCTGCGCCTGGCAAAGCCGGATGCCAATGACACCGAGCTGTGGGAGATCCTGGAACAGGTGGCACTGGCACAATGGGCCCGGCAGCTTCCCCGGAAACTGGACACCCCCATCGGTGAATACGGCACGGGCCTGTCCGGGGGCCAGGCCCGGCGGGTCTGCCTGGCCCGGATTCTGCTGTTCGGCACCCCCATCCTGATACTGGACGAACCGTTTGAAGGCCTGGATATTCCCACGGCAGACCGTTTGTTGACCCTGCTTCGGCAGCACCGGAAACACGGTATTCTGGTGATCATCAGCCACCAGCCCCTGGCCGGAGAGTTTACCTGCCATTTTCAGTGGGAAGCGTTGCAGAATATGGAAAACCCGGGCAAAAACGATTTGATCTCCCCCCCGGTACAATGATACAAGATGTCTTCATGAGTCATGAATCCATCGACAGGCGGTTCAATGAAAAAAAGCTCCAGTGACATCCAGACAGAAACGCACATGAATCAATCCGATCTGTTCGGGCAGGTGCTGACAGTGGATCTGACCCGGCAGACCTGCCGGTATCAGGATTATCCGAATGCGGCCCGGCCGTTTTTCGGGGGCCGGGGATTCAATGCCTGGTACCTGTGGCATCACCTGGACCCGGGCATCGATCCGCTGGGGCCGGACAACCGGCTGCTCATCTCCGCCGGCCTGCTCACGGGTTCTGCGGCCCCGTGCAGCGCCCGGCTCCATGTGAACGCCCTGTCCCCGCTGACCGGCATCCTGGGCAGCGCCAATATCGGGGGATACGCCGGTACCTGGCTCCGATCCTGCAACCTGGGATCTGTGATCCTCCACGGCGCATCACCGGATCCCGTCTATCTGTATGTGGACGCGGCATCGGCACAGCTTCTGCCCGCAAAAGACCTGTGGGGACTGGATGCCTTTTCAGTCCAGGACCGGCTCCGGCAGATCCACGGATCTGAAAAAATCCGGATTCTGACCATCGGGCCGGCCGGAGAAAACCGGGTCCGGTTTGCCGCCATCAT
>JAABUD010000175.1 GCA_011389555.1 Desulfotignum sp.
CCCTTTTCCCAGATCAATATTTTTTATATCCAATTTCTGAAACCAGGGCATATTATATGTGTCCGCAAAATAGAGGAATAATCGTTTTGCTTTTATTGAACTGCACCTTTCAAGAAGAGTTTGCACGTATTCACATCGCAAGGATAAAAGACTCTCCATAAAATGACCCGCCTCTTCAAACGAATGATAATTCGGAACCAGGGCGCACAGCTCAAACATGGCACGCTCGGGTGCAGACCCTTTTATTTCAAAATTGCCTGTATTAAAATGCATTAATCCAAAATCTGGCTGCGATTGGAAAATATTTAACCTTTTAACACACAATTCATCTTCCCATGGATGTTTTATGAACCAGGTTGGCAATTGAATTTTTTCCGACGCAAAAAGATATACTTTTGCTGTTTGCCCCAATTGGAGATTATGTCCGAATCCAGATAATTCCAAAGCAGTTTTTCCACCAGCGTGCACACAAAGATTTAACTGATTCTGAACAGCATACAACCCCCCTCGCCAATCAACAGTGTCGCCACATTGAATATATGCGCCACTTCCTATCTTAGTTACCCAAGGTGCTTTCTGGTAATAATCCAAGAGCTGCTGATATCCGCCATGATCTCGAAACCATGCCAATGTACCCACGGTTCCTTTGGGCCAATTCCGAAGTATTCGGTTTAATATATTTCTATTTTCACCAGTCATATTTGTGATTATAAGTCGAAACCAAACTAAATTCAAGTAGGTAGTTTAATATTATCATGATTTAACAAGTTATGCTTGTGATTTGTTAACATATTTATCAGGACCTTATGTCAGTTCATTGTCCCCAGACCTTTCCACCGGCATGGGATACCGAAGTTGCATCATTCCGCTCTTTCCTGGTTAAGAACGATCACATACCTGTTTTTGTCAACATAGGGCGGATCAAATCGGCATTTATTAGATTTGGCAATGTTGCCATTTTTAGACTCTTTGTTTGCAATCGCAGGCATCAGGCCACTTCTTCATAGGTCACACCGAAAATGGTGTCGGACAGCCATTTTTTGAAACCGGGATTATCGCTGAACTGCTTGAACAATTCCGTGTGGTCGGAGAGCATCTCGATGACCACTTTCTGTAATGCCCGGTCATGTTCGAGTCTTGCCGCTGATTTGCTGCTGTTTTTCATTGCGTTCAGGTACGCCTGGTCCGCTTTTACCCTGGCAGGAATCTCTTCGGTGATCACCTTGCGGATGCGGTCTGTGTCCTCCCACTCGATGTTCCCGAACCGGTCGTTGAAGGATTTGATGATGTTGCTCAAATAGTCCAGTTCCGGTTCCGCCACCCGGCCGCCCCCACCCATGGGCAGCGGAAAGATGACCGCGTCCTCATCCGGCAGCGTGAGTGTCAGGGTCTGCTGCACTTCCGCCCGGTAGCTGTCCATGTCGATGGATTCGAGAATGCCCTTGGACAGGTCCTGCTCGACAGGCGCCGGCAGCTTGGGGATCAGGAAATTCAGAAAGATCGACAGCTTTTCCCATTCGGCATTCATGTAGGGAAGAATGGAAGCAAGGAACTGGTACGCCCGGATGAACGCCTTGGCCTTGCCCTTGAAATCCACCTGGCCGTCCTCGTCAAGACTCTCGTTGTACTCCCCCACGCACGCATCGAGGATCGGGTCGAGCCTGTCGCGATCCTCTCCTTCCAGAAAAAGCCGGACCAGCTCATCCACCTGCGTGCCGCTGTAAACCTGATACCCGTCAAGCACGGCTTTCAAATCGTGCAGTTTGTTTGGATCCGTCTCTTCGCTGAGCACCGTGGTGCGGTAATAGTCGGAAAACGCCATGGTGATGGTGTCCGCATCATTCATGAAATCCAGCACAAAGGTGTCGGTTTTCAGGGGATGGGCCCGGTTCAGCCGGGACAGGGTCTGCACCGCTTTAATGCCGGACAGCATTTTGTCCACGTACATGGTATGCAGCAGCGGCTCATCATAACCGGTCTGGAACTTGTCAGCCACGATCAGGAAACGGTAAGGTGCTTTGCCGGGAATATCATTGATCTGATCCGCCTTGAAATAGGCCTCGATTCTGCTGCTGGGGAACCCGTTCAGCGACGCTTCGGTGATTTTTTTGCCGTTTTCTTCAAAATCTGAAAACGCCACCATCGCGCGGTAGGGGCTTTTCCGTTCTTTGAGATACGCCGAGACCGCCTCAAAATACTGGACCGCCCGCTTGATGCGGCTGCAGATCACCATGGCCCGGGCCTTTCCGCCGATTTTTTGCCGGGCGATCACCTGTTCGTGGAAGTGGTCCACCATGATTTCCGCTTTCTGCCGGATGGCATGGTCATGGGACTCCACATACCGCCGGAGCTTTTTTCCGGCCTTTTCCGCGTCAAACTCCGGGTCGTCTTTCACGGTTTTCATCAGCCGGTAGTAACTTCCCACGGGCGTATAATGGGCCAGCACATCCAGGATGAACCCCTCCTGGATCGCCTGCTTCATGGTGTAGCTGTGGAACGGCCGGTGGGGCACTTTCCCGTCCACGGGCTCGCAGGGGATGCCGAAAATTTCCAGGGTCTTGTTCTTGGGCGTGGCCGTGAACGCGAAATAGCCGGCATTGGCCAGCATCTTCCGCGACTGCATTATTTTATTGATTTTGTCCTCAAAGGTCTCCGCTTCGTCCTCTTGGCCCCCTTGTTCCGAAAGGGCCATGTGCATTTTGGCGGAGGTTTTGCCGCCCTGGCTGGAATGGGCTTCGTCGATAATAATGGCAAATGTCTTACCCCGGTGTTCGTCACCGATTTCATCGAGGATAAAGGGAAACGTCTGCACC
>JAABUD010000176.1 GCA_011389555.1 Desulfotignum sp.
TATTCCGTTATCAAAGACAGTGATGCATGGGTCCAGTTCGCCTTTCTCACCGGCGTTTCCAAATTCTCCAAGGTGAGCCTGTTTTCAGGGCTCAACAATCTAACCGATATCACGCTTGATTCCCATTACGCCACCATTTGCGGGTATACGGAAACCGAGATGACGGCCACCTTTGCCGAACATCTCAAAGACAAGCCGCTGGAGGATATCCGGGGGTGGTACAACGGTTATGGCTGGCTGGGGGAAAAAGTGTACAACCCGTTCAGCATCCTTAATTATCTGCGCTTCGGGGAGTTCCGAAACTACTGGTTTGAAAGCGGAACCCCCTCCTTTTTAGTGGAGCTGTTCAAAGAAAAACGATATTATATTCCCGATATCGAGAACATGGAGGCCTCGGAATCCATTATCGGGGCTTTTGATGTGGATTTTGTGGAGCCGGAAAACCTTCTCTTTCAGACCGGCTACCTGACGGTCGCGCATGAATTCAGGGTGGCCGGCAAGATGTTCTACAAGCTGCGATACCCCAATATGGAAGTAAAAAGCAGTTTGTCGGATTACATTCTCACGCGCTACTCCCCTGACCCGGTCCTCAAAGACAAAACCCAGCTTCGCATCTATCAGGCCCTGAAAAAAAACGACCTGGATGCCCTGGACCGGTCGTTTCGCGCCTTGTTTGCCGCCATCCCCCATGACTGGTATCGCAAAAACAAGCTGGCTGATTACGAAGGCTATTACGCATCGGTGTTTTACTGTTATTTCAAAGCACTGGGTCTCGATGTCACGGCCGAGGATACGACGAATCACGGGCGGATTGACATGACCGTTACGCTTGATAACCGGGTTTTCATCTTTGAATTCAAGGTGATGGACATTGACAAGAGCCCTGGCACCGCCCTGGAGCAGATTCACAAAAAAGGCTACGCAGACAAATACCGGGCGCAAAATTCAGAAATTTATCTCATCGGCGTGGAATTTGACCGGAACGAGCGCAATATTGTTCGCTTCGAGTGGGAAGCGAAGCAATTCATTCCATGATTCTTCGTGCGCTTCGTGCCATTCGTAGTGCAGCAAAATCAGGTTACAGGATATGTAAAAAAATGATTTCAAAAAAAAAATTTTACGATTACAATAACAAATTGATCCATATCAAGGAATTGGCTGTTCATCTGTACTATCTTGTCATTGAAATGAATGGCAGCCGACCCGAATATTCATATGACCGGCTGACACATACAGCAACATAAATGCAACAGATAACAAGGAGGCAACACCATGTTTTGTTTTCAATGTCAGGAAACCGCCAAAAACACCGGATGCACCGTCAGGGGCGTGTGCGGAAAAGAAGAAACCACGGCCAATCTCCAGGACCTGCTGATTTTCAACCTCAAGGGTATTGCGGTACTGGCCAGGCAGGGCAAGGCCGCGGGTGTGGACCTGACCCGAGAAGCAGGCCGGTTTGTGACCAAGGCGTTGTTCACCACCATCACCAATGTGAATTTCAATGATGCCAACCTGGTCAAGTGGATCAAGAAAGCCCAGGAATTTAAAAAATCCTTTAAAGATCAGGTGGAAAGCAAAGCAGCCGGGGCCCTGCCCGACGCCGCGCTCTGGTTTTCAGACAATGAGGCCGAATACCAGGAAAAAGCCAAAAAAGTCGGTGTCCTGGCCACGGAAAACGAAGATGTGAGGTCTTTAAGAGAATTGCTGATCATCGGGCTCAAAGGAATCTCCGCCTATGCCGACCATGCCGCCATCCTGGGCGTGGAAAAAGACGAGATCTATGAGTTCATCCTCAATGCCCTGGCCTCCACCACGGAAGACCTGTCCGTGGACGAGATGGTGGGCATGGTATTGAAAGCCGGCGAGTGCTCCGTGAACACCATGGCGGCTCTGGACCAGGCCAACACGGGTGCCTACGGCAATCCGGAAATCACGGAAGTCAACCTGGGCGTGGGCACCAACCCCGGTATCCTCATCTCCGGTCATGATCTCAAAGACATGGATGAACTGCTCAAACAGACCCAGGGCACGGGCGTGGATGTCTACACCCACGGTGAGATGCTGCCGGCCAACTACTACCCGGCATTCAAGAAATATGATCATCTCAAGGGCAACTACGGCAGTTCCTGGTGGCACCAGAACGAGGATTTTGAAACCTTCAACGGTGCGATTCTCATGACCACCAACTGCATTATTCCCATTAAAAAGAAAAACACGTATCAGGACCGCATCTTCACCACGGGCGTGGTGTCCTATCCCGGTCTGACCCATATCCCGGATCGTGAAGACGGCAAAACCAAGGATTTCTCCGGGGTGATCGAATGCGCCAAAAAATGTCCGGCCCCCCAGGAAATCGAAACCGGCACCCTGGTGGGCGGATTTGCCCACAACCAGGTCCTGGCTTTGGCCGACAAGGTGGTGGATGCTGTCAAGTCCGGCGCCATCAAGCGCTTCATTGTCATGGCCGGGTGCGACGGCCGCATGAAAAACCGGGAATACTTCACGGAAGTGGCGAAAAACCTGCCCAAAGACACCGTGATCCTCACGGCCGGATGCGCCAAGTACCGGTACAACAAACTGGATCTGGGCGATATCGGCGGCATTCCCAGGGTCCTGGATGCAGGCCAGTGCAACGATTCCTACTCCCTGGCCGTCATCGCCCTGAAGCTCAAGGAGGCATTCGGTGTGGGTCACATCAATGATTTGCCCATCTCCTTTGACATCGGGTGGTATGAGCAGAAAGCCGTGGCCGTGCTGCTGGCCCTGCTGCACCTGGGCGTCAAAGGCATCCGCTTAGGGCCCACGCTGCCGGC
>JAABUD010000177.1 GCA_011389555.1 Desulfotignum sp.
CATCGAGGATGCCCTGACCGCCTATGTGGCCGCCAGGAAATTCAATACCCAGCCTGCGGCCAATCTGTTGAACTGACCGGACATTGTTGACAACAGGCGGTCGGTGCTTAATTTTATCTAAAAATTGTTCAAATAGATGATTCAGGAGCCCCCCATGGAAAATCCGCTGCCTTTGTCAGGATCTGAATGTGTTCAGGACAACGCATCCCTTAGCATGGCACAGTATGCTTCAAAGTGTGATATTTCTGTAACAGAAGTTCAGGCCAACGCCTTCCTCAGCCTGATCCCTTTGTTAACCTTCTGGGAAACAGAACTTGTGCCCAGGTGCCCCCACATGGCCGGCATGTTTGCCGGCATCATGGAACGGCTGCCCCAATCGCTCCAGGAGGATATCACGGACATGTCTGTGCTGGAGGACAATCAAGATATTCTTCATGCCCTGATGAGTGCAGTGGTATCTCCGGCATCCTTTGGACAGGAGCTGACCGCCGCCTTTGCCCCCTGTTCCTTTGACAGCTTTTATACCACCCCCCGGTTTCAGCACCTGTTCCTGGACCAGAACCATGCATTGAAATCAACCCTTATGGAAAACAATGACTTCCATGTTGAGAAAAAAATGCTCAGCACCTATTACCTGGTCCTGGAACGGATTTATGGATTTTCCGGCCCGTTCACCAGTAATCTGAACACCCAGGGGGTGATTGATGAGAAAACCGGCCTGATCCGCTATTACGAAGAGTTTCCCGATCACCGGTTCGTTGAGTTGACACCCAAGGGCACCCCGCCTCCGCTGTCTGACACCGACCGGGAAAAGATGATGGATCACCTGACTGACCTGGAACAGCTGAGCCGGTTGATCGATCTGTCACAGTTCCAGTTCAGGGGATTCCTCATCATCCGGGTTCTGGATGTGACGGAAAAGGCGATCCTGTCTTTTCTGGAACGGGACCTGGTGGATGAAAATTCCATTTTTTCCTCCCGGGGCATCCAGCAGATCGAATCACGGCTCCAGTCGCTGTTCCGCCGGCCGGACCTGGGCGTGTCCGTGGCCTCCCTCAAGGGAGATCAGGTCATGGTGACAAAAAACGATCACCATTTCAAAGTGGACTGTCTGTTTTCCAACTCCCACCACATCTGCCTGAAAGAACTGGAGGGTTCGGTCTGGATGACTGCGGCTAAAGGGGAAAATGTGTTCCGGGTGTCTGATCTTTCCAGAAAAGATCCTTTGGTCCGTGCCGAATCAGAAGCCGTGACCGCGGGTATCCGTTCCATGCTGTTGACGCCTTTGTTATACCAGGGGAAAAGAATCGGCCTGCTGGAGGTGTTTTCCCCGCATACCAATGATTTCGGAACGTATGAAGCCCTTCTCATGGAGCAGGTCTCTCCGCTGTTTGCCGTGGCCCTGAAGCGGGGCCAGGATGAGCTGGCCAAGCATGTACAGACGGTAATAAAAGAACAGTGCACTGCCGTGCATCCGTCTGTGGAATGGCGGTTCAGAAAAGCGGCCCTGGCCCACCTGGATGCCCTGCGCCAGGGAAATCCCTCCCCGAAAATGGAAGATATCGTGTTCAAGGAGGTGGTACCGTTCTACGGCCAGTCCGATATCCGGGGCTCGTCCCGGGCCAGGAATCAGGGGATCCAGCAGGACCTGAGCCGGCAGCTGGCCCTTGCCAGGGAGATCATGACATCTGCGGTCCGGGAACGGCCCTGGCCCCTGCTCCAGGAGTATGTGTACCGCATCGACAAACTCAGCGACACGCTTTCCGACGGTGTCACCTCCAGTGATGAGGACAGCGTGTACCAGCTCCTGAACCAGGAAATGGCTGCCACCTATGATTCCCTGAAAGACATCTCCGGTGGCATGGCGGAAAAGATCGACCGATACAACCGGGCCGTGGACCCGGCAACCGGCATGATCCATTACAAGCGAAAAGAATACGAGGACAGCGTGGCTGCCCTGAATTCTGCGCTGTCCGGCTATCTGGAAAAAGAGGATGACCGGATCCAGGCATCTTTTCCCCATTATTTTGAAAAACGCCAGACCGACGGGGTGGACTACATGATGTACATCGGGGCCGCCATGATGGAAAGCGGTACCCTGTCAGGGTTTCACATCAAGGACATGACCCTGTGGCAGATCATTGCGGCCTGCGGCATGGCCCGGCAGACGCAGATTGTCAAGCCGGACCTGAAAATCCCGCTGGATACCTGCCACCTCATCCTGGTGAACCACACCCCCCTGTCCATAAGATTCCGGTATGATGAAAAGCGATTTGATGTGGACGGGGCCTATGATGTGCGCCATGAGATTATCAAATCCCGGCTGGACAAGGCCCTGGTCAAGGATTCCGGGGAACGCCTCACCCAGCCGGGCCGGATTGCCCTGGTCTATGCCAACCCGGCCGAAGAAAAGGAGATAAAGCGGCACATCCGGTTTCTTATCGACACGGGCCAGCTGGAAAACGACGCGGAATTTTTACCCCTGGATGACCTGCCCGATGTCATGGGTCTCAAGGCGATCCGGGTGGGGGTGAACCTGTCGGCCCGGGAATCAGAAAACATCATTCCCATGCGGACCGGATAGAAAGTGCCTATGCAAACCGCCAGGTGGTACCGGCAGGGCCGTCCTCCAAAATGATGTTCATCTCCTGGAGCTGGTCACGGATCTCGTCGGCCCGGGCAAAGTTTCTGTCTTTTCTGGCCTGGGCCCGTTCCGCGATCAATGCCTCCACCTGTTCCGGTGTCACGGTCATCTGTGCCATGCCCTTGTCTTTTTTGGCGGCAAACCAGGCA
>JAABUD010000178.1 GCA_011389555.1 Desulfotignum sp.
GATGTTTTTGTGGAAAGGTGGTACTTTAAAAAGCACATACATATTCTCAAGTATCGTTAACCACCTTTTTACTGTTTTATCTGAACACTGCAGATCCCGGGCCAGGGAACTATATGAAATCGGGCTTCCCACCCGGTGTTTTAACAATTGAATCAGTGTTTCAATCTGCGTAATTTGTTGAACATTCTCAACATCGATGAGATCTTGTTTTAAAATGATATCAAGATGAGATTTTTTCCAGCGGTTATAAAATCGGTTTGTCCCATGTAAAAACGGCTCCGGGAATCCGCCAACCGATAAAAGTTTGTCCAGTTCAGCTTCAGGGTCGTCTGGTTTTAAATACGTGTAGATTTCTTTAAGATCCAAAGGATGCAATCTAAATTGAAAAAACCTCCCTGCGAGGGAATCACCAACTTTTTTATAGGTATCTAATCTGGCACTGCCTGTAACAAGTATTGATGGCGGAATACCTTCCGTATCATAAATTCCCTTCAACCATGATTTCCAATTTTTCAGTTTATGCAGTTCATCAAAGATAATCAGGGGTTTTGACCTGTCCCAGGATCTTTCCTGCAAGCCTGACCGATCATCAATATTATCATAGTTGAAATAATCAAAATCATTCTTCAACATTTTTGACAGTGTTGTTTTGCCGGTTTGGCGCGGCCCGGTCAGCAGGATAATTTTTTTATCTAAATCCTCTAAAATATATTTTGTGATATATCGTTTCATGAAGACTATTTTGACATCAATTCCGAAACAGTCAAGACTTTTTCGGAATATGGTCCGATAAAGTCGATCATCTGAGCCTGGGAAGGCCGGATCCCCATCACCCGCCACGCCTGTTCTCCTCAAACATCTCCACTGGCATGGGACTGCTCAGTTCCCATATCACCTGGATGGGCCGTTCCTTGAAATGCAGCACACCCGTCTTCGGCTTCCAACTTTCCAAACAACGGCCGCAGTTCCGGATACCGGGCCAGAAGATCCGTTTCTTCCGTGATAAAGAACGGGAGATCTTTGCCTCGTCAAATGACGCCATTTCACACATGAGTTTGCAGGCCGTGTCTGCAAGATCGATGGCCAGCGTCGCGCCCGTGGAGATCACCCCTGAAATCCAGGATATATTTCAAATGCTTTCCGCTGAGTACCCTGGGAAGCAGATCAGGTGCCTGTTCCGGGGGCACCACCGCTTCGATGAGCAGGCCCAGTTCCCGTGTGTGGGACACAAGGAAGGGAACCGCCTCTTCCATGTCCGCTTTTTTCATGCCATAGGCACCGCTGATGACGGCCTCCTTGTAATGGACCAGGTTGAGGAGGTTGGTTTCCACGGTCTCGTTTTTGGTGATGCCTGAGAAAAAAGAGATGTGACCGCCCTTGTCCACCTGGGTGACGGCCTGGCAGAAAGCGGTATGGTCGGGACAGGCGATCATCACCAGGTCAAAACGGCTGTCCTGTGTTTCTTTAACGCAGGTGAGGCCCAGCGCCTCCAGGATCGGGCGGATCTTCCGGATCTTGGCGGCATCCTTTTCCATGATCAGGGGATCAAGTCCCGCATGCCGGGCATAGATTGCCGTGATCAGGCCCATGGTGCCGCCGCCGAATATCAGGAGGCGCTTTCCGGGTGCCAGGGGCATTTTTTCAAAGGCGTTGATGACACAGCCCACCGGCTCGGCAAAACAGGCCGTGTAAATATCCAGGCCGTCGGGCATCGGGATGAGGGAGCCTGCGGGCAGCAGTGCCCGGTGTGAAAACCCCCCGTCCGCATGAAAACCGGTGATCTTTATGTCGTCACAGAGGTTTTCACGGCCGGCCCGGCAATAGGGGCAGGCGCCGCAGCTCTTGCCCGGCCAGACCATACACCTCCGGCCGCGGTCATCTTGCACCACCATTTCATGACCCGGGACCCTGGGAAACACCAGGTCCCGGTGACCCTGGTCCCACATCTTTGCGTCTGTCCGGCAGACCGCGCAGGCCAGGACATCAAACTGAACCCGGTCATCTTCCGGGGCCGGGGCCTTTTCCGGCACAGGTTCCGTCTCCAGCCGCCGGATCCCCTTGAGCACCATGCGGATCATGACAAATCCTATACCAGGGCATGGAGGGTGGCCAGTCCCTTTTCCGGGTCCCGGTTCTGGGCCGACACCCAGCTTTGCAGAGTGTCAAACGCTTTCCCTGACTCCAGGAGCACGACGGCCTGCTGGATGCCCTGTTCCAGGGTATCGGCCCGGCCTGCGGCCAGAAAGATCAGGCCCGCGTTGATGGCCACGGCATCTTTCCGGGGACCGTTTTCCTGATTGTTCATCAGCCGGACAAACCGCCGGGTTTCTTTCTTTCGGTCCGGTTCCGGCCGCAGATCGTCGCCGCCGGTGCAGGAGAGCCCCAGGGATACCGGGTCAATGGTAAACGGGTCAATGGCGCCCCTGCCTGTTTTTGCATCCGTCCGGATACGGGCGCAATGGGTGGTGCCGCAGACGGATGCTTCGTCCATGCCCAGGCTCGAGTCCCCTGCGGACCCGTGGAGTACGATGGCGCTCTTGTACCCGATTTCCTTCATCACCTGCGCCACCGGCAGGATCATCTCCCTGGCGTAGACGCCGCGGACGCCGACAGCGGGCAGGGCCGGGTTGGCCAGGGATGCGGCAATGTTCAGGGTGGAGCCGAAAAAGATCCGGGACAGGATCCGGCCCAGGGCTTTGGGATGGACATGGGGGCTCATGCCGTTGAAAAGCCCCAGACCGGCCGATTCAATACTCCGGGCCACGATGTCGGGGGTGCATTCCACATCC
>JAABUD010000179.1 GCA_011389555.1 Desulfotignum sp.
GTTCCATTGCCGATTGTTGAAGCAATAACTTAAACCAGACGTTTTTTCTGACATTTCAAGATAGAGCGGGGAACCCTGCACCGTTCTGACAGGAGACGTGCGCATAATACAGGAGGATATGAACATCCAGTGACAAAGCCGTTACATGATCGCCCCATCCACGGCAGTTTCACAGGGATCAAAAAAATGCTGGATCCAGGGGCCAGCTACATCATTTTTGAAAACGATTTGACACTGGGAGAAGAATCCATTTTTGATCCGTCTCACATGGCATATGCCTATTTTGAAGCCAACGCCTTTACCTGGAAAAAGGTGGTGGACCAAGTCCTTCAAAGAGAGTATCTGGTGGTGTGCATCGGGACGGGCAAAGAAGATGAAGTTTTGGGCCAGGTCATGGGATACGGGTTTCCCAGAGAGACGGTCTATTATTTATACAAGGCAAAAGAGGCGTAACATGAAAACAGACAGAAACATATCAGACATCACCCTGGACATCCGGTTCGAATACTCCGGGGAACAAAAAACAGTGCTGCTTTCCCGACTGGAGGAAGGGGCCCGGACATTTCTGGAAATTTACGGCAATGCCCAGTTCTGCGGCAAAGAATTTGCCGATATCATCAAACAGGGCAGCGGGCAGGCCAAATGGGAGAATCTGCTGGCTGCCACCGGATTTGAAGGATATCCTGAGGACTTTTTTAAAACGGTTTTTTCCGCCATTGCCGGAGGTGAAGGTCAAACACTGGCCCTCAACGGTGTGACCCTCCCCCACATCCTGCTGGTAGCCTTTCTGGAACAGGTAATTCCCGGCCATGGATATGTGTCGGTCAGAAACACAGACCAGCTCATTTCGCTGACCAACCACCATATCCCGGAATCCGACCGGGATGACATCCAGAAGGTCATTGAAAAATATCCGGTACGGCTGTCCCGGCATACCATCCGGCAGATGATGGTGTCCAGGGATGTGGCATACCAGTATCTGCCCTTTGTGGAGGAACTGGACAATGTCGGCCATACCAACACCTGGATCGGTCAGTTCCATGACGGACTGCTCGAACAGATGTATCAGAACCGGGTGATCTTTCTGCTCAATATGAGCTGCCCGGTTTACTGCCGGTTCTGCTTCCGGAAACACAAGGATTCACGGAACGAAAAAAATCCCACGCCCAGAGAGGTGATGAAAGCCGTGGATCATGTCCGCTCATCCCCCTCCATCAAGGAAATCGTGATTACCGGGGGGGATCCTTTCATGAACAGAAAAAACATGGAAGCCGCCATTGACGGACTCAAGGAAGTGGAGCATGTCCAGACCCTGCGCCTGGCCACCCGGTCCATTGCCTACTATCCGGACCTGTTTCTGGAAAAGGAAGCGGAATATCTCACCTATGTCAAACAAAAAAGCCTGGAGCTGAACCGGATCGGCAAGCGCATGGAAGTGGCCACCCATTTCATCCATCCCGACGAAGTGTCCCCGGAAAGCCTGGACATCATTTCCGATCTGGTGAAAAACGGGGTTGCCGTGTATATCCAGACCCCGTTCCTGAGCGACTGCAACGACACCGGCCCGGAACTGGTGCGCCTGTTCGGGCTGCTGCGGGGGGCCGGGGCGGAACTGCACTATATCTATATCCCGTGCAGTCCCATCCATGGCAACTCCATTTACTGGAAACCCTTGTCCGACGGGATCGATATCGCCCTGCATCTGCGGGCCCATTTGTCCGACCGGGTGATTCCCCGGATCTGCACAGCCACCCCCATCGGTAAAATGGACTGGTTTTCCAGCGGCTGGGCCGTGGAAAAAGTGGCGGACCAGGATTATTTCGTCTGGATTCGAACCCCTTACACCCCGGAATATTTCAAAACCTTTGCCCCCCTGGCCAATTCCTTGTCCAATATGCGGATCAACGCCGAAGGGACCATCGATATCCAGTACATGGCCAAAATGGGCAATGAAGACTATCTGGTGGGCAACCGTCCCGAAAAAACGGCCCCGGTCAATCCCGAAGCACTGCCCGAGGAGGTGGCGCGCCTGAGAACCGCGCTGGTTGAAACGGTCCAGACAGCGGGTTCCATCGTGGATACCGGTTTGGAAGGGTTGTCACGGCTGCATGAAACCCGGGTAAGTATCCATCCCCGGGCGGATGAGGCTGAATTTGCCTATATTGCCAACGATTCCCGGATCACGGATGTGCTGGTCACCGGCGAGGCACTGGACCATCTGTTTGACATCCGCCGGATCGCAGACCGGATTTCACGCATCCCCCATGTCAATGCCCTGCGCATCTGCTCCATGACACTGGCCGCGGATCCGCTGGCTTTCACACGCTCCAGGGTCAATTTTCTGGGAGAAGTGAACTCACTGTCTGTGGTGGCACCGCTGCGACTGGAAATTGAAACCTGGTTCATGCTGGCTTCGGACCTGACCCCGGATCATGCCGGCATCACCCGGCGCCTGAACCGCAAGGGCATCACCGTGTATGCCAATGTTCCGCTGCTGGGCGGGGTCAACGACAATGACACCCGGATTCATGACCTGGCCTATGCCCTGCGCAGTGCCGGCATCGAATGTCATCACCTGTACGTGGCCGGCCTGCCGGTCCAGATATCCTGGAACGCGGCCCATCCCATCGACTCCTATGATGTGGTCGATATTGCCACCATGGTTCGAAGAGAAGGGTCCGGCCGTGAAATACCCCGGTATATCATTGCCACGCCTCTGGGCGAAGTGGACTATGGATTGACCTCCTTCATGATCCGGGAAGGAGATGCCGTGAGCGTGGAACTTCGCTGCTATGATCAGGCGTATTATGCCTCCATGGCGCCCGGGTTCCGGTTTCCGGAAGGAACCCCCCTGTCGGAAAACGGCCATCCCGTGGTACCGATACCCGGACTGATCAAAACCAATGACTTTGTGGTTTCCTGAAAAGGACAATGCAGCATGAAATACCCGTATATTGCCTATTGCAAGGATATTAAAATTGAACCGGTGTTCAAGGGATTGACCGGAAACCCGCTGATCGTGGATCTGTCTGTGGGATCGGCGGTGTTTGATGAAGTGGATATTGCAGACCAGCCGGCGTTTCAACGCTGGCTGGACCATACCATGTCACAACAGCATACCTGGGGGCTGGCCTCCTACCTGGAAGACCGGGAAGCCATCCTGTCCAGGTATCCCCAGATGCGCGAGGAACAGCGCTATTTCCACCTGGGACTGGATATCATCGTCCCTCTGGGGACCCCGGTTCAAGCTCCCCTGGACAGTGTGGTCCAGGAAAGCGGATATGAAGAAGGCCCGGGAAACTACGGCGGCAATGTGCTGCTGCGGCACGACAGCCCGGAATTCGACCCCTTTTACAGCCTGTACGGCCACCTGAACAAGGAAAAGCTGCCGGCTCCCGGAGACCGGTTTGCCGCCGGAGATGTGTTTGCGTTCATCGGCGATTTCCATGAAAACGGCAACTGGTTCTACCACACCCATCTGCAGGTCATTACACAGAAAGGGTATGACGAGGGATGGGTGTCCAAAGGCTATTGCTCCAGAAAAGATCTGGCCGCCATGGACCGGATCTGTCCGTCTCCGCTGTCCCTGTTCAGAATTTAAGCAGATATCCTGTACACAAAATCCCCCGGCGGGGACCGGGTCCGGTTCAACGGGATCAATGATATTTCCATCGTGGAAGGCAGCCTCCAGATGACTCCCAAAGACACCCATATCGGTCAGAACGCCTTTGCAGGGCTTGGGTATCAGACACTCAAACAAAGATACGGGGTAAAACTGCTGGATGTGTGGGAACGCCCTTTTGACACCGTGGATATCGGCGATGGGATAACACTCAAAGTCAATACCGATCTGATGGCATCGGATTTTCTGGTCAATCTGCCCGTATTGAAAACCCATGCCCAGGTCAGGGTCAGTCTGGGAATCAAAAACCTCAAAGGGTTTCTCAATGTCAGTTCCCGGAAAAAATGTCACAGTGCAGACCTTGAAAAAGATCTGGATTACATGATCTCACGCCTTCCCGGTCTGCTGCCGCCGTCCGCCACCATCATTGACGGGATTTACAGCCTGGAACGGGGGCCGTCCTTTGACGGGAAACCCCGGAAAACCGATCTGGTGATCGCCTCGTCCCATCTTGTGGCTGCAGACCTGGTGGGGGCCAGGGTGCTGGGACATGAACCGGATGATATTCCCTATTTAAAACAGGCTGCCGCCGATGCCGGGCTGTCCACGGATCTGTCCGGAATTTCAGTGATGGGAGAATCCATCGATGATGTGGCCGCTTATCACAAGCATACCTTCCCTTATAACGCAGACAACACCCTGCCTCTGGGCATGGAAAAAATGGGCATCAAGGGACTGAAGTTTCATAAATACGACTCCACACTGTGTACCTACTGTTCTCCGCTGATCGGTATGCTGCTGACCATCATCTCCATGTCTTACAAAGGCACCCCATTTGATTCCGTGGAGTTTCTGACCGGCAAGCGGCTGCGGCCTTCTGCCGACATGAAAAAAAGTATCCTGGTGGGGCAGTGCATGTGCACACACAACAAAAACCATGACGGTCCCCAGGAAATTGTCAGAATCAAAGGGTGTCCCCCGGACCCCGTCCAGGCAGCCAGTGCCCTGAAATCCATCGGCATCGAGGTGAACCCCTCTGTGTTCACCAGTTTTGAAATGGCCGGGGCGTTTATGATGGAACGGTATAAAAACCGTCCGGAGTTTGATGATTCTTATTATTTCATATAAAGGGGGTTCGCATGACCCGGTTTATCAGTTCCCGGAATCTTAGATTCCTGATCACAGAGGTGTTTGATGCCGGCGCTTTGACGTCACACCCCGACTATGACCGGCATCCGCCCGTGCTTGAAAACGGCCGGGTGACCGTGCACAGGTCTGTCAAAAAAATCATGACCGAATTCGGGAAAGGCGGATGGATCGCATCCGGATTCCCTGAATCCCACGGCGGAGAACAGCTCCCTCTGATTATCCGGTCTGCTGTCAGCTTTGTGTTTGCCGCATCCAATTATTCCGCCGCGGCCTATCCCGAGCTGACCGCCGGTGCAGCAGAACTGATCACCTCTTTCGGCAGCCGGCACCTGATCGACACCTATGTGCCCCCCATGCTGGCCGGTCGGTGGCAGGAGCGCCATTTTCCGGTCTGGCCCATGCAGTCCAGGCACTGACAGACGCAAAAAAACAGCTTGAAACCGTGGCCGGAGTCCGCTTTACAATGGCCGGACAAGGAAACATCGAAGCCTTTTTAGCGGATGCCACCCTGTTCCTGGAATTTTTCGCTCTGATCGTGATCTCCTGGCAGTGGCTGCTCCAGGGGATTGCCGCAGAAAAAGCCCTGTCCGGAAACCCTTCCAGAAAAGAGGAACGGTTCTACCGGGGCAAGCTGTTTGCCATGCAGTATTTCTTCAGATACGAGTTGACCAGAATCCAAGGGCTGTCAGTAAGGCTCCTGGATGGAGATCATCTGACCCTGGACATGGATCCTGAATATCTTACCGATTTTTGAGCGATCAAAACGTTTTTCCGCAGCAGCTTCCGGGGCCGGCATCATCCATGGCTTTTTTGCATCCAACAATCAGTATTTTTTCCATATTTTTTCCTTTCACTCTTTATCCGTGAAACAGTCATTCGTTGTTACCGACATTGTATCTCTATTATGGGATTGCAAACCATATGCCTGCTTGGCTTGAAAAAAAATATCTTTGAATGCCCATAATTACAGACAGTTAAAGACAAATCAGCTGAACGGCTCATTTTATTTGCGAAATCCGGAATCGCAGGAATGCGACCAGTGGAAGCACAGGATGCGATTTAATTCATAAAAAGAAGCGGCACGACCCCGGGCAATTGGGGGCAATGGTCCGTAAACTGTATTTTTTCAGATATGTATCGGGTTTCTGCAGGATCTCCGGCACATTTTTCCGGCCAAAACCGACACGAAAAGCGTTCGAACTGTCATTATAAAGTGTTCCCGGCAGCAGCAATCATTTTCCCTTGATTTAGCTGACAGTTCCCTGTAAAAAAATCATGTCATTGGGGAGCAGGTCCGGGTCTGACAAAAAAATTCGAAACATGCTGGAGAAATGATGAAGGTTACCGTATGTGAACTGCCCGACAACTGGGCACAAGATGAGAACCTGTGGAAAGAAATATCTGCCCACCTGGCCTCCGAAACTTCCGATCTGCTGGTGCTGCCGGAGATGCCGTTTTATACCTGGATCACCCGGTCGGACAACCTGGACCTCTCCCAATGGGACCTGGCGATTCAGGCTCATGAAACCGGGTGCCGGCGCCTGGCAGAACTGCCGGTTGACATGGTGGCCACATCCCGGCCCGTGACCCTGGATGGCTGCCGGTTGAACCAGGGCATTATCTGGACCCGCCAGGACGGCATTCTGCCCTGCCATGAGAAATACTACCTGCCCAACGAACCGGGATATTTCGAGGCCACCTGGTACCAGCGGGGCAGCGGCCGGTTCCAGGCGGTCCGGGTGAACGGGGTGACCATCGGTTTCATGATCTGCACGGACCTGTGGTTCACGGACCGGGCCAGGGAATACAAGGATCAGGGAGTGGATATCCTGATCTGCCCCCGTGCCACGCCCGCATCCAATGAAGATATCTGGGTGCCCGGCGGCCGGGCGGCCGCCATTGTAGCAGGGGCCTTCTGCCTGTCCTCCAACTTCAACGGCCCCAATGTGCCGGGAGAGGATTTCAGCGGGGCCGGATGGATCATCGAGCCGGAAAGAGGCGCAGTGAAAGGTCTTACCGACCAGCGGCAGTGGATCCTGACCCTGGATATCGATCCGGATGAGGCCCGGGCCGCCAAACAGACCTATCCCCGGTATGTCATGGAATAAGAATGGTTATACGCCCATCTTTATGCAAAAATTCTCCTAAATGGAAGACGCTCCAGCTCGGCCCGGCCCATGGGCCAGGTCATGCCCCGGTCCATGGCCCAGCTTCCATTCATTCATATCCTTCTGGACCTGGTCGACACACTTGGCATCATTCTGGTTGCCGGGCAGCACTGTCGAACACAGGTTGATCTATATCAAAGAAATCCGGTTTTTTCTTGCGCCGGACCCGGCAGATGGTTATTGTGCAGACAGCGCCATACGTAGTTATACCCGTTAACCTGAAACAGACAGGGATTTCACCCATGAACAACTTTATCGGCCAGCTGGATCCTGATATTCTGGGATTGGTCCTGTATGTGGGGCTGGCACTGATTTTTTCATTTCTCTGTTCCGTGGCCGAAGCGGTCATTTTGAGCGTCACCCCCTCGTACATTGAAGGATTGAAAAAAAAACACCCCAATAAAGCGGCGATCCTGCAACGACTCAAACAGGACAATGTGGACCGGTCTTTGGCCGCCATTCTGACATTGAACACCATTGCCCATACCGTCGGGGCCATCGGTGCCGGGGCCAAAGCCACTGCCGTGTTCGGCAGCGCCTGGTTCGGGGTGTTTTCCGCCGCCATGACCCTGATGATCCTGTTTTTATCGGAGATCCTTCCCAAAACCATCGGTGCGGTCTACTGGTCGAGCCTGACCGGTCCAACCTCGATTTTCATCAGCACATTGATTGTCGTTCTGTTTCCTGTTGTCTGGCTGTCTGAGAAACTGACCCGACTCATTTCCCGGGGAAAAACCATGCATATTTTTTCCAGGGATGAATTCATTGCCATGGCATCCGTGGGTGAACGCACCGGTCAGATCCACACCAAGGAATCCAAAATCATCCAGAATCTGCTGCGGTTTGAAAGTTTGAAAGCCACCGATATCATGACACCGCGCACCGTGATTTCCGCTTTACCCGAAGATATGACCATTGATGCATCCCTGAAATACATCATGAAAACCCCTTTTTCACGCCTGCCGCTGTACAAATCTCATCTAGACGATGCCACTGGATTCGTTCTCAAAGATGATGTATTGATTTTCATGGCCCAGAAAAGGGGAAATGAGAAACTCAAGGTGCTGAAACGGGAAATCATGGCCGTGCCGAGCTCCATCCCGCTGACAGTGATGTTTGAACGGTTTCTTACCGAACGTCAGCATATTGCCCTGATTGTCAGTGAACACGGCGGCACGGACGGTCTGGTGACACTGGAAGACCTGATTGAAACCCTCATGGGAATGGAAATCGTGGATGAACGGGACAGTGTGATCGATATGCGGGCGTTGGCCCGGAAACAATGGATGACCCGTGCCAAAGCCATGGGCCTTGAACCGGAACTGACGGAGACATTCGAAAATGACACATGACGTGATTATTGTGGGCGGCGGGCCGGCCGGACTGTTTGCGGCCTGGTATCTGATGGAACATACCCGGATGAACGTGCTGCTCATTGAAAAGGGCAAAGACCCGCTCAAACGCAAATGCCCCAACCATCACCTGCAAAAATGCGCCCAGTGCGATCCGTGCAACATCCTTTCCGGCATCGGCGGGGCCGGACTGTATTCCGACGGCAAACTCAACTTCATCCCCCGGCTGGGAAAAACCGACCTGACCCAGTTCATGCCCCTGTCTGAGGCCCAGGCCCTGATCGATGAGACGGAAGCAATTTTCACGCGGTTCAAAATGGACGGACCCGTCTTTCCCACGGACATGGATGCGGCCCGGCAGATCCGAAAAGAGGCCCGGCGGTTCGGCATCGATTTGATGCTCATCCGGCAGAAGCACCTGGGATCCGACAACCTGCCCGGATATATTGCGGCCATGGCGGATTATATCCAGTCCAGGGGACTGGCAGTCAGACTCAACGAAACCGCCGAAGACATTCGGGTGCAGAACGGCCGGGTCACCGGCGTGGTCACGGACATGGGCACCTATGAGGCCCCCAGCGTGATCCTGGCACCGGGCCGGGTGGGGGCCAACTGGATGGCATCCGTGGCCCAGAAACACGGGATCAATGTAAGCCAGCGGGGCATCGAAGTCGGGGTCCGGGTGGAGGTGCACAACGATATCATGGACGATCTGTGCAACATCATCTATGATCCCACTTTTTTTGTCCAGACCCACACCTATGACGACCAGACCCGGACCTTCTGCACCAACCAGGGCGGGTTCATCTCCCTGGAAAACTACCGGGATTTCGTGTGTGTCAACGGCCATGCCTATTCCGGCAGAAAATCGGACAACACCAATTTTGCGTTTCTGTCCAAGGTGATCCTGACGGAACCGGTGACCGACAACCAGGCCTATGGCGAGTCCATCGGCCGGCTGTCCACCATCATCGGCGGGGGCAAACCCGTTCTTCAGCGGTTCGGGGATCTGAAACAGGGCCGGCGATCCACCTGGCACCGCATTCGAAAAGGGTATATCGAACCCACCATGACCCATGTGGTCTGCGGCGACATTGCCATGGCCCTGCCCGAACGGATTCTGACCAATCTGGTGGAAGGCCTGGAAACGCTGAACCTGGTGGTGCCCGGGGTTTCCAACGATGAAACCCTGCTCTATGCGCCGGAAATCAAGTTCTTCGCCACCCAGGTGGAAACCGGCGAGCATCTGGAAACAAGGATCGGCGGCCTGTATGTGGCCGGAGACGGGCCCGGGGTGGCCGGCAATATCGTATCTGCCGCCGCCACGGGACTGATTCCGGCAAAACACATCATTGCTCGGCAGTCGGGCGAAGATTATTCCGGATAATAAATGGCACAGGCATCTTCGGATTCCCATGCCATGACCCGGGACACCTGTAATCGATCCGTCAGGTTCTCATCGAGCAGGGCCTGAACCTGCTGGGCGACATAAACGGCAATCCGTTCCGAAGTGGGCTGAATGCCCTGAAACACGGGCAGTTCATTGAGAAATTTGTGGTCCAGATCCCCGTCCACCACCCGGCGGACCGCTTTTTTGATGTCTCCGAAATCCGCCAGCACCCCGGCATCGTTCAGTTCCGGCCCTTTGACACACACCTCCACCTGCCAGTTATGGCCGTGAAGGTTTTCACATTTCTGTCCCACCATGGTCAACTGATGGGCACCGGCAAACCGGGTTTTTACCTTGAGTTCAAACATGAGATCCGCCTGCGGCTATAAATTTTTAAACAGATTTTTCAATTTATTGGAAATTTTGTTGGCATCCAGTTGATCGAACTGTTTCAACAGTTCCTTCTGTTTGGACGACAGTTTGGCGGGGGTTTTGATGAGCACCTTCACGATCTGGTCTCCCCGCCGGCCGGTGCGCAGTGAAGCGATTCCCTGCCCGGCCAGCCGGAAGCTGTCCCCGAACTGGGTGGCTTTGGGTATGGTGAGTGCTTCTTCCCCCACCAGTGTCGGCACGGTGATTTCGGCCCCCAGCGCTGCCTGGGCAAAGGAGATGTCGATGGCGCAGACAATGTCATTGCCATCCCGCTGAAAAAACTTGTGGGGTTTCACATTGATGACCACATACAGATCACCGGACGGCCCCCCCGCCGTGGGAGACGCTTCTCCCTCACCGGTCAGGCGCAGTTTGGATCCCGAATCCACACCGGCCGGAATCTTGACCTGGACCTTGCGCGCGGTTTCCACCCGGCCGGCGCCCACACATTTGGGACAGGGATCGGAAATCACACTGCCCCGGCCCTTGCAGTAAGGACAGGTGGTCTTGACCTTGAAAAATCCCTGGTTCTGGATAAACTGCCCGGTTCCGTGGCAGTGGGCACAGGTTTCCGCGTGGGTCCCGGGCCGGCTTCCGCTGCCGTCACATTCGTCACACCGGGTCAGTCTGGGTATGGAAACGGTTTTTTCAGTACCGAACGCGGCTTCCATGAAATCGATGCTCATGTTATAGCGCAGATCCGATCCCCGCTGCACGCGGTTTCCCCGGCCGCCCCGGCCGCCGCCGAATCCAAAGAAATCCTCGAATATATCACCAAAACTGGAAAAAATATCCTCGAATCCACCGGGGCCGGAATGGCCGGCACCTTCCAGTCCCTGATGGCCGAACTGGTCATAGATATGACGTTTGTTATCATTACTGAGCACTTCATAGGCTTCGGACGCTTCCTTGAAGTGGTCTTCCGCTTCCCGGTTGTTGGGGTTTTTGTCCGGATGAAACTTAATGGCCAGTTTCCGGTATGCTTTTTTCAGGGTCACTTTGTCCGCATCCCGGGATACCCCCAGGATTTCATAATAGTCGCGTTTTTCTGTCATAACTTACCCAATCGTTCCCGTCTTTTCCACATGGTTTTATTTGTATTCTTGGCCCTGGTATGGTACCTTTTTCAGCTGTCTGTGATAAATACCATAAACTAATCCTGAAATTCAGGTTGTCAACGATGAACAAAGAACTTGATTTTGTCAAGGAGATGTTTGACAAAATCGCCCATAGATATGATTTTCTGAACCGTCTGCTCAGTCTCCGCCAGGATGTGATGTGGCGCAATCAGATGGTGCAGGCCGCAGCCCCGGATCCGGGAGGCCGGATTCTGGATGTGGCCTGCGGTACCTGTGATGTGGCCCTGGCGCTCAGCCGGCATCTCAAAGGCACCACCCGGATCACGGGCCTGGATTTTTCTTATGCCATGCTTTGCGCCGGGAAAAAAAAGTGTGATCGATCCGCCGGTCAAAACATCTGTCTGGTGAACGGGGACGCTTTGAACCTGCCTTTCAGACCTGAAACGTTTGACCGGGTTTTCATCGCCTTCGGCATTCGAAACATCATGGACCGGCACCGGGCTTTGTCACAATTTCACCGTGTGCTCAAACCCGGGGGAAAGGTGGCCGTGCTGGAGTTGGCCACGCCCCGGAACCGGTTTTTCAAAACCATTTACTTGAGCTATTTCAAAAAACTGCTGCCCTGGATCGGGGCTTTTTTTTCAAAAAACGACACGGCCTATCACTACCTGCCGGCATCCGTGCTGCAGTTTCCTTCTCCTGCGGCATTTGCCCGGCTGATGTCGGAAACCGGATTCAGCGATGTTCGATTCAAACCGATGACCCTGGGCATTGTCACCTTGTTTGTGGGTTCCCGTCGATGAACCGGCCCTGAACTGAAAAAAAATCAACATGAAAAATTCCATTTTCAACACCACGGAAGGCAAGCTGCTGTTGACCAGCATGGGAATGGCCCTGATACTTCTGGGTGCCATCGGATTTTATCTTTTCACAGATACAGATATTGCAAAAACGCTGATTCTCACATTTTTTGCCAATACTTTCGGCGGCCGGTCCGTGGGCATCGGCCTGTGCATCATACAGGACTTCCGGGCATTGCCCACCATTTTCTACAACTTTTACCTGGAAGTGATGGTGGTGCTTTTCACCTATTCCATTTTCGCGCTGACAACCACCAACTATCTGCGCGTGGAATGGGTGATCCGGGCCATGGAACGGATTGCGGAAACCGCCCTGAAACAGAAAGGCAAAATTGAACGGTTCGGATGGCTCGGGATCTTTCTGTTTGTCATGATTCCTCTGCCGGTCACCGGACCCGTGGTGGGATCCATCATCGGCGGCATGATCCGCATGAGTCGGGTGCGAAATTTTTCCGCCACCTTTCTGGGCACCCTGACCGCCATTGTCCTGTGGTTTGAATTTTTTGAATTTCTGGATGAACGGTTCCAGATGATTCAAACATTTTTTGTCCTCATCGTCATCCTGGTGCTCATCCCCTATATCAAAAAAATCCGGAGGCTTATCCACTCTTTACGCCAGAAGGCTCCCCGGGATCCCTGATCACGGTTCAGAACCGTTTTTTCAACACCGTGGGTGCCAGAAACCGATTGTCTTCCCGCTCAGGGTACCCGATATTGTAATGCAGCCCGCGGCTTTCTTTGCGCTGCAAAGCGGACTGGATCACCAGTTTTGCCACGGTGACAATATTTCTCAACTCCACCAGATCGGACGTCAATGTAAAATCCCAGTAATATTCATTGATCTCGTCCTGAATCGACTTGATACGACGAGCCGCCCGCTGCAAGCGTTTGTCCGACCGGACAATCCCCACATAGTTCCACATGAGACGTCGGATCTCATCCCAGTTGTGGGATACCACAATGGCCTCATCACTGTCTGTGGTGTCGGTCTCATCCCAGGGTGCCAGGTTGATATCCATGTTTTTCTTGATGGCCGGCAGTTCCCGGGCGGAATCCAGATACGCGCTGTGGGCGTAAACCAGGGCCTCCAGCAGGGAATTGGATGCCAGACGGTTGGCGCCGTGAAGCCCGGTGCACGAAGTTTCTCCCACGGCATACAGCCGCTGGACATCGGTTTTGCCGTTCAAATCGGTCGCCACCCCGCCGCACATGTAATGGGCCGCCGGCACCACGGGGATGGGATCGGTGGTGATATCGATGCCATACTCCAGGCACCGGGCATGGATATTGGGAAACCGCTGGCGGACAAACCCGGGATCTTTGTGGGAGATGTCCAGAAACACCGATTCCGCCCCGGTTTTCTTCAGCTCACTGTCGATGGCTCTGGCCACCACATCCCGACAGGCCAGCTCCCTGTCCGGGGTGTAATTTTCCATGAACCGCCGTCCCCTGGCATCCAGCAGCACGGCCCCTTCCCCCCGCACCGCTTCAGAGATCAGAAAATTTTTGGCTTTGGGATGAAACAGACAGGTGGGGTGAAACTGGACAAACTCCATATTGGCCACGGATGCCCCGGCCCGGTATGCCATGGCAATACCGTCCCCCGTGGCGATATCCGGATTGGAGGTATACAGATACACCTTGCTGGCACCGCCCGTGGCAAGCAGGGTAATGGCGGCATGAAAGGTTTCCACACGTCCGGTGGTATTGTTCAGCACATACGCCCCGCAACAGAAATTTTCATACTGGGTGACCAGGATCCCGCTTCGGACCGACGATGAAAATGTGATCAGGTTGACGGCCACATGGTCTTCCAGAATGGTGATGTTGTCATTTTCTCTGGCCCGTGCCACCAGGGCGTCTTCAATTTCCCTGCCGGTCAGGTCATGGGCATGGATGATGCGTTTGACGGAATGCCCGCCTTCGCGGCCCATGGCAAAGTCGAATTTACCGGTCCCCGCCATATTGAACCGGGCTCCCAGATCCACCAGTTCCCGGACCCTCTCCGGTCCGTTTTCCACCACCATCTTCACCACATCCGGATCACACAGGCCGTCTCCGGCCTTGAGCGTGTCTGCCACATGCAGGTCCACTGAATCCTGTTTGCCGAACACGGCTGCGACCCCGCCCTGGGCCAGGGCCGTGTTGCTCTGTTGAATATTTTTTTTGGTGATGATGGTGACATGCCCGTGTTCAGCAGCCTTCAACGCATAACTCAAACCGGCGATACCGCTGCCGATCACCAGAAAATCGGTTTTTCGAATCATAATAATGAACTCTTCTTTTTCCGGGTACTCAGCCCGAGAATCAATCCCACAATAAATACCCCGGCCCCGCTCAGAAACCACAACATGGTTTCATTGCTCAAATTTTCCCGGAGCCGTGCAATCTGCTGTTCCTGATTTTCCGATAACTCGACAAGGTCCCGGTATTTTTCATTCAGCTCGATAAATTCAGCCGATGCCTGCTCCAGTTCCAGGTATTTTTTTTCAATGTTTGCCAGAGCGGCATTTTTTTCAGCCAGGTCCTGGTTGTCCTTTTCAATCTCTTCAAGTGCGGCTGCCAGGCGCTCATTTTCCCTGCGCAGCTTTTCCACCTGAAATGTCAACGGCTTGTCCTCGGTCAGAAAACGGCTCAGGACCCATCCCTGTTTTTGATTATCCGTCTGAACCAGAGACCAGTCCGATTGATACTCCAGAATTTCCAGCCGGGAACCGGATTCCAGCATGGCAAGGATTTTATGTTCGACCCCCGGTCCGGTACGCATGGTGATCTTGGTAATCCCGCTCACGTAAGCCTCCTGCGCGCCCACCGCAGACACCCATCCCCATACACAGAGTATCCCCAGCACTTTCATCCACTTGATCATTCTGATTCCGCATTCTCCTTGATATTTTTTATTTG
This sequence comes from Desulfotignum sp., assembly GCA_011389555.1. Classification (GTDB taxonomy): domain Bacteria; phylum Desulfobacterota; class Desulfobacteria; order Desulfobacterales; family Desulfobacteraceae; genus Desulfotignum. The sequence continues at coordinate 14,957 of JAABUD010000179.1, forward strand.
ACATGGCTATTTCATTACCATTGCGGTTCCAGTTTATCAACCCGAAATCGAGTTATTCATCACAATCCATCTTTTTTATCTTATCATACGAAAAAGATTCCAAATCCCGCAGGATTGTGATTATAATGACAAAATTTTTTGTTTCAAAATGAAACTTGGCAGCAGGACTTCGCAATCCCGTTTACCCGAACAAAGGAGACCATGATGGAAAAATGGCAGACCCCTTACTGGCCGGAAGGCGTGGCCCATGATGTAACCAGTTATCACTATCCGTTGACCCAGGTCCTGGACAACACCGCACAAAAGTATCCTGACAATGTGTACACCATTTTCAACGGGGCATCCAGAACCTATGCCCAGGTCAGGGATACCGCAGACCGGATCGCGCATTTCCTTGCCGCAAACGGCATCGAACAAGGAGACAAGGTAGCGATTTTCCTTCCCAACATCCCCCATTTTCCGGAAGTGCTTTTCGGGATATTGAAGGCCGGTGCCGTGGCCGTGAACTGCAACCCCGTGTACACCCCCAAGGAGCTCAACTACCAGCTCAAGGATTCGGAATCCAGAATGGTTTTCTGCATGGACCATCCCCAGTTTTATGCCAGCACCCGGGAAGCCATTAAAGACACCCTCGTGAAAACCGTGATCGTCTGCAACGTCAAATCCTATCTGCCCAAACTCAAGGGGTTTATCGGCGGCCTGCTGGGCAAGATCCCCAAGGCGGACAAGATCGATCCCGGCCACCATATGTTCGACGACATTGTGGCATCTTCTCCTCCCAGTCCCCCGGACATCACGGTATCGCCTGAAGAAGACACGGCCATCATGCTGTATACCGGCGGTACCACAGGTGTCCCCAAAGGCGCGGAACTCACCCACACCAATTTCACCTACAACCTGGAAGCCTGCGAAGAATATTTCCGGCTCGTGCACGAACCCGGCAAAAAAGCGGAAAAAATGCGGCACGGCGGATACCACACCTATCTGGGTGTACTGCCCTGGTATCACAGTTTCGGTATCACCAGTGCGCTGCTGTTTTCCGCACTGTCGGGCAGCAAACTGGTCTGCATCCCGGATCCCCGGGCCGGGAACCCGCCGTTCACCGTGGTGATGGAAGCGGTA
>JAABUD010000180.1 GCA_011389555.1 Desulfotignum sp.
GGAACTGGTGGCCGTGGTAGGGGTGCCGGACGAGAAAAGCGGGGAAAAAGTCAAGGCATTCATCAAATTCAAACAGGGTCAGACTGCCACAAAAGAGGAAATCGAGACTTTCTGCAAGGAAAACATGGCCGGCTACAAGCGGCCCCGGTTCATTGAATTCAGAGAGGAGATTCCGGTATCCAATGTGGGCAAGGTCCTGCGCAGGGTCCTGCGGGACGAAGAAGTCAGCGGATGATGGCCTGGACTGTCTCTGCTGCCAGCGTCAGTCCGAATATCCCGGGAATCCAGGGGATGGTGCCGATGGGCGGTCGCTGCCGGCCATGGCCGGTGCTTTCCCCTGAATTCTGACTCTCTTGATCCGGCAGCCGTTCGGCATCCGGTGACCGGGCCGGTGGTTCAAGGGAATACACACACCGGATCCCCGTGAACACCCCCCGGCGGTGCAGTCGGCGGCGCACCATCCGGGCCAGAGGGCACACCTGTGTGTCGCTGATGTCGCCGGTTCTGATCAGGGACCCATCCATCCGGCCCCCGGCCCCCATGGAAGACACCACGGCCAGGTCCATCTGCCGGGCCGCCACCAGCAGGCTGACCTTGGCATTGAGCCCGTCGATGGCATCCACCACCACGTCCAGATCTTCGGACAGCAGCGTATCCAGGCTGTCTGCATTGGCAAAGGTATCATGAATTTCCACCCGGCACCCCGGATGGATGTCCAGTACCCGTTCCCGGGCAATCATTGCCTTTTTCCGCCCCAGCGTGGAGTGCAGGGCATACAGCTGCCGGTTGAGATTGGAAGGTTCCACCCGGTCGAAATCGATCAACCTCAGATATCCCACCCCGGACCTGGCCAGCGCTTCGGTGGCATACGAGCCCACGGCCCCCAACCCGAACACCGCCACTCTGGCCCGGCCAAGCTTCTCCACCGCATCGGTTCCCATCAGGCGGGCGGTTCTGTCAAACTGATCCATATCCTGCATCACTGTTTTTGTCCGGCAGCGTCTGCCGGAATGATGGGGCCAAACACCGCCAGGGCATTGGCATGGGCGCTTCGGACCAACGCCGGGACCGGCACACCGGCCCGGGCTGCGGCGATCCGGGCAATGGCCGGGAGATTTCTGGGTTCATTGAGGCCGTGGGGGTCCGGGTCAGGTACACTGGGATAGATATCCGGGGAGTCGGTTTCCAGCAGGATCCGGTCCATGGATACTGCGTTCAGGGCTTTCACCACCTTTTTCGCCCCGGGCCGGGTCACGGACCCGGAAAAAGAAAGATACAGATGATAGCGCTCCAGCACCTTGACCAGTTCCGCAGATCCGGAAAATGAATGCACCAGGCCCGGAGTTTTCAAGGGACCGGTTTTTTTCAAGATCTGAACAAAAGAATCCCAGGCTTTGCGCACATGTATGTTGATGGGCCTTTCCAGTTCCCGGGCCAAAGCCAGGTGACCGGCAAACACCTCCATCTGACGGTCTCTGTCTGCATTTTTGTCCATGAAATCCAGGCCGGTTTCCCCGATGCCGCAGGCTTCGGCCGCCACCCGGTCCCCCAGGGTCTGCTGCCAGTCGGGGGACAAGGAATCCAGAAACCAGGGATGGATGCCATAACAGGGAACAATGGCCGGGTACTGGCGGGCCAGGACTGCCGTGGCCTCGAAATTCTCTTCCATGGTGGCGCAGGTGACCATGCAGGTGACCCCGGCCGCTTCGGCCCGCTGAACAATTCCGGGGATATCTTCGATAATCCGGGGATCATGCAGATGACAATGAACATCCACATACTGCAACATCGGTTCGGATGTCATGATCCGGGTCGTTCCTTGATTATGGTTTCACAGATATCTGCCACGGTGTGCACGGCCCCTTGTATATCCCACCGGGTCTTGTCCCGTTCTCCGACCTGATTGGAGGCGGCACGGATCTCGGCCATGGGGATCTGGTACAGGGCCGCCACATGGGCTGCAGCCGCGCCTTCCATGGATTCCATCACCGCACTGTACGCATGGGACAGGGCCGCCGCCTTTCCCGGGGAACCGGTAACCGCCGATACCGTGATAAACGGTCCCTGGCCCACCCGGCAGTTCAAGGACCGGGTCAATTGCTGCCTGCATGCATGGGCCAGCTTCAGATCCAGTGTGTAAATTCCCTGCCGGGTAAGGCCCTGACCGGCAATCAGGTCAAAAGGCAACGGTGACAGGCGCGAACAGGCTGCATATTGTCCGGGCCGGGAGACATCCACCCCTGCGTGCACATACGTGTCTTTCACTGCCACGGCCGCATCCCCGGTGTCCAGGTTCGTACCGGCAAACACCCCGGCAATCCCGGTGTGAAGAATGAATGACGGCCGGAACCGTTCCAGACAGGCGGTAAGGGCCCATGCCGTGTTAAACACACCGGGGCCGGATATGACCAGGTGCCAGGACCGGTCCGGGCTGAACATCAGATCCAGGTTCCCGGGGGAGTCATCCGTGGGTGCGGACCGGTGACGTTCCAGAAACGCGGCCATCTCCAGCCGGGTGGCACACAGAATCAGCACCGGGCCGGCCATGGCATCACACAGACAATTGATGATGAAGGGCCAGCAGGGCCATGTGATACCCGAAAGGCCCGAACCCGGTGATCTGGCCGGTCACGATATCCGACAGCAGGGATGTATGGCGGAAAGGTTCTCTTTTGTATATATTGGACAGATGCACCTCCACCTTCGGACAGGTCAGCATGGTAAGGGCATCTCTCAGGACCACACTGGTGTGGGTGAGTCCCCCGGGGTTGATGATGACGCCGCCGGGGGATGTTTCATAGATCCGGTGAATTTCATCCACCAGTGCCCCTTCGTGACTGGACTGGAAAAAATGCAGGGACAGACCCAGGGGCCTGGCCGCTTCCGTGAGTCCCCGGTTGATCTGCAAAAGGGTAAGGGAGCCGTAGATTTCCGGCTCCCGTTTTCCCAGCATGTTCAGGTTGGGACCGTGTAAAACATGAATATCAGGCACTGGCTGCCGCCTTGAACCCCAGATCGAACGCCTTGAGGTTCACATCCTGGAATGCGGGTTTGACCCGGCGCTTGACCGCTTCCTCCACCACATCCCGGTCAAATCCCAGGGCACCGGTCTGAATCAGGGCCCCCAGCAGCACAATATTGACACTCATGGGACTGCCCGCCTCCCTGGCCAGGGACATGGCATCGATGGCCACCAGCCCGGCGGTTTTGGCCTGGATCAGTTGTTTGATCTGTGCCACATCCGGGTAGGTGCCCAGGCCCACAGAGACGGTAAACGGCGGCACCGGTGCCGTATTGGTGATCACCCGGGTGTCCTGGCTGCAGCGGTTGAGCGCCCGCAGGGTTTCCGCCGGCTCAAACCCCAGCAGTATATCGGCTTCACCATCCGAGATAATGGAGCTTTCCGCGTCTCCGAACACCATGGCGGATTCCACCACCCCCCCCCGCTGGGCCATGCCGTGAATTTCACTCATGCGCACCGGCACCCCGGCAATCAAAGCGGCCTCACCGAGTACTTTGGATGCCAGAAGATTGCCTTGTCCACCGACAGCTACAATGATGAGTCTGGTTGTTTCCATATATTCAATCCTTGTCTTTTTTGGGTTATTGCTTCAGGGGCCGGATGGCGTTCTCCGGACAGATCTGGGCGCAGACGGCACAGCCCACACAGGTATTGGCATCGATGGCCACGCGATTGTCCTGATCCAGATAAAAGGAAGGACAGGCAATGGTGGTGATGCAGTCCCGGTGATCCGCACATTTGTCAGACACCACAAACGGCCGGATCTTTCTCAGTTTCAGGCTCTTGGCATACAGGGCACAGGGCTCCTGGGAAATAATCACGGATACCCCGTTGAATGCCAGGGCCTCTTTGATGGTATCGATGCTTTTTTTCACCTTGAACGGCTTGATGATGGAGACATGTTCCACCCCCAGGGCCCGCACCAGTTTTTCGATATCCACGCGGCCGTATCCGGACAGGCCGAACCGTTCCATGTCCACCCCCGGATGGGGCTGATGACCGGTCATGGCCGTGATATCGTTTTCCAGAATCACCAGGGTGAAATTGTGGTTGTTGAACACGGCATTGACCAGGCCGGTGATCCCGGAATGAAAAAACGTGGAATCCCCGACAAACGACACCACTTTCTGATCCGTGGCCTTGCTGAACCCGCAGGAGGAACTGACCGAAGATCCCATGCAGATGACAAAATCACCCGTGCTCAGCGGCGGCAGGAATCCCAGGGTGTAACACCCGATGTCCGTGGGGCAGATCACATCCATGTCTCTGGCCGCCTGCTTGACCTCGTAGAACGTGGCCCGGTGGGAACATCCGGAGCACAGGTTGGGGGGCCGCATGGGGATATCCGGCACATCCGAGGTATCCACAGCGGTTTTGGGCGTGAATTCAACATTGAAAAATGCGGCCATGTGTTTCCGGACCATGGCGGGATCATATTCAAACAGCCGGGAAAACAGGTCATCGGATTTACCCTTGATGGGAATGGTGATGCCCTGTTCCTGGGCAATCGCCTTGACCGCCTCTTCCATGAACGGTTCCCCTTCTTCCACCACCAGCACTTTTTCACATCCGGCCAGAAAACCGGCAATCATTTTTTCGGGCAGGGGATTGGAAAATCCCAGGCGCAGGATTTTTGCCCGCCCGGTCAGCCCCAGGTCCTTGACCGCATCCGCAGCATAGTAAAAACTCACCCCGTTGGTGATAATCCCCAAAGGCCCCTCTCCCTGAACAAAATTGTAGGATGAGTCGTCTGACAACCGGGCCGCGTCCTTCATTTTTTCCAGCACCTTGACATGCAGTCCCCGGGATACGGCAGGCACGGTGACACACCGGTGGGGATCACGTTCAAACCGGCCCTGCGTGTTTTTGGGCGCAATCTCGCCAAAGGTGACAAATGCGTTGGAATGGTTGATCCGGGTGGTGGTACGCAAGAGCACCGGCTGTTTCAAAGATTCGGACAGCTCGAACGCGTCTTTGATCATATCCTTGGCTTCGGCCACGGAGGACGGCTCCATCATGGGCAGGTTCCCGAATTTGGCGTAATAGCGGTTATCCTGTTCATTCTGGCTGGAAAACATGGCGGGATCGTCCGCGCTCAGAATCACCATGCCGGCGGTCACCCCCACATACGCCAGGGTCATGAGCGGGTCCGCCGCCACATTGAGCCCGACATGCTTCATCATACAAAAGGTGCGAAGCCCTGAATTGGCTGCTGCCGCCGCCACTTCCAGCGCCACTTTTTCATTGGTGCTGTACTCGAAGTAGAGGTCGGTTTCCTGAGATATCTGGAACAGGTTCAAAGAGATTTCAGACGAAGGGGTTCCCGGATAGGTCGTGGCAAAGGCCACTCCGGCTTCCACAGCCCCCCTTGCAATGGCTTCGTTTCCCAGGAGCATGATCTTCTCTCCCGGGCAGTCCTGTAACAATTTGTGCATGGATCCTCCTTGGTTTAAGCGTGAATGTTACGCATACAACTTTTCCGCGATGGCAAGGGAAGCTGCATATCCCTTGAATCCATCGATATCTTCGCACGACTGGACACTGCCTGAAGCAAAAAACCCTTCCACCATGCTTTTTTCCCCGTGCCGGATCAGCCCCATGAACAGCACGGGCACCAGACTGATGTTGTTTTTTCCTTTTTCACTGGCAAACGGCAGCGGCTGCGAAGATTGATACACGGCAAACAGCGGATGGGATATCGGCATGAGTTGAACAATTTCAGGCGCATGCGAATGAGCATGTTCGTGGCAATGATTACACATAGTTAACACCTCAATTATACATTTTATTTTAGCTTGATTATAGCTGTCACGTGGCTGTCACACTACAGATATTTATAATAAAACAGCGATGGTTGGCAAGGAAAACTCTGGTTTTTTCAAACTTTTTCTCAAAACGCCTGTATGAATACGGCGCATCAACCCAAAACCCGGGAAAGGGCCGCTTGCGTGAAATGATAAACGGAATTACAGTGGTGGCAGCGGATCTCCAGAGGAAAGGGACCGTTTTCCAGAATATCGGCCCGGACATCCGAAGACAGATTTTTCAGATGTCCCAGCATCCGTTCCCGGGAACACCGGCAGAAAAACGCCACCCGGGTCGGGTCCAGCAGCCCGGGAGACAAGGGAGCAAACGCGTCCATCACCACTGCTTCAACCGATTTTCCCTCGGCAAATGCCTGGCCCGGAGGCGCCAGGTGGTCAAGGATATTTTCTGCACACGCGATCGATTCCGGGTCCGCGCCCGGCATGGCCTGGAGAAAAACACCGCCGGCCCCGGTCACGGCCTGATTTTCATCAAACACCACACTTAGGTTCAATCCGGTGGGAATCTGCTCCGACTCGAGAAAATACGCGGCCAGGTCTTCGGCAATGGTCCCGTGTGCCAGGTGAATCCGGCTGGAATAAGGATGCCTGGCATCTTCGAGATATCTGGTCACGGTCAGAAATCCCGCTCCGAACAAAGAGGACAGGGATCGGACTGACTCCGGTGCAATGATTTCCGGGGTTTTCAGAAACCCTCTGACCTCTCCATATCCATTGGCTTCCACATCCAATCCTCTGACCGGGCCTGAACACTCGATGCTCAGGCTGACGCGGTCTTCCCCTTTGAGGGTGGTGCTCATCAGGGCCCCGGCAATATATGCCTGCCCCAGAATCAGGGTTTCCACGGGTCCGAGCTGATGATTGGCCCGCATTTCGTTCACCATGAGTGTGGCATGCACCATGGCCCCCTTGATTTTTTTATCCGCCATGACAAAGCGGTGTACCCGGTCTCTGGCAGCCGCCTTGAACCGGGCCTTGACATCTGTATTGAAAATATCTTTTTTCATCATTTTGACTCATCCATTTCCCGTTGAACCGGTTTCTCTGTCAAACCCCCGGTACTGAACCGCTTCTGCCACATGGCCGACCTGAATATCTGCTGATGAATCCAGGTCCGCGATGGTTCGTGCCACTTTCAGGATGGAATGCACGGCCCGGGCCGAGAGCATCAAGGTGTCTGACGCATTGGCGAGCAGCCGCTGTCCGTCCCTGTCCAGACGGCAGTGCCGGCGAATATCCCGGGTGCCCATGCGGGCATTGCAGAAAACAGGGGTGGAATCGAATCGTTTCAGTTGAATCTGCCGGGCCGGCATCACCCTTTTTCTGACACTGGCGGAATCTTCGGATTTTTCCCGGGAAACCAGGGAGGCAAAAGACACCCGTGGCACGGCCACCTGAATATCCATCCGATCCATCAACGGTCCGGAAATCCGGGACCGATACGCCTGAATCCGGGAAAAACTGCATGTACAGGTGCTGCCGGGTTCCGACAGATATCCGCAGGGACAGGGATTCATGGCAGCCACCAGCATGAACTGGCAGGGGAATGCCGCCTTGATGCCGGCCCTCGCAATGGTGACCCGCCCGTCCTCCAGGGGCTGGCGCAGGACCTCCAGCACATTTTTTTTGAACTCGGGCAGTTCATCCATGAACAGCACCCCGTGATGGGCCAGACTGATCTCGCCGGGCATGGGACGGGAACCGCCGCCCACCATTCCCGCATCGGAGATGGTATGGTGCGGAGACCGGAACGGCCGTTGACCGGACTCTTTTTTCCATATCTCCAGCCCGCCCACCACGGAATAAATGCGGGCCACTTCCAGTATCTCTTCAAAGGTCACTGCGGGCAGAATCGTGGTCAGCCGTTTGGCCAGCATGCTTTTCCCCGACCCGGGCGGTCCGGTCATCAGAAGATGATGAGCCCCGGCTGCGGCTATTTCCAATGCCCGTTTGGCATGGGCCTGGCCCTGGACATCGGACAGATCCCCGGCTGCATTTGATGGAACCGTTCGGGAATCGTGAACGACGTTTCGAACAAAGGGCGGGATATGCCCATGTCCGGAAAAATATTCCACCACCTGGGACAACCGGGAAACCGGCAGAATATCCAGTCCATCCACCATGGCCGCTTCTTCGGCATTGTCCGCAGGCACCAGCATTCCTTTGAACCCCTGTTCCCGGGCGGTCAGCGCCACAGGCAGGATTCCGCGCACCGGTTTGACCCGGCCGTCCAGGGACAATTCTCCGGACAGCAGATACGGTGCCATGGCATCGGGCAGAACCAGTCCCGAGGCCCCGAGAATGGCCATGGCCACGGGCAGGTCCATGCCGGAGCCGGTTTTCTGTACATCCGCCGGCGCCAGATTCACGATCACCCGATCCATGGGAAACCGGTATCCGGAGTTGTTCACCGCGGCCCGGACCCGTTCCTTGCTCTCTCTGACCGAAGCTTCCGCCAGACCGACGATCTGGAACACGGGCAGTCCCATGGAGATATCCGCTTCCACGTCCACCACAAAGGCATCGATGCCGTTAATGGAACAGGAACTTGTTTTAGCGATCACTGAATCACCTTCAGAGGGTTGCATCTGATTTCATTTTGCCTTACCGTGTTTACCAGAATTTATCCATGAACCAAAGAAAAATCTTATTTGTTTTGCCATATCTCCTAAAATCAAGTATATACAAACAGTTTTCATATTTACAATGTTTAACCCGAACAGTCAAAATACATGATGATGCATACAGCGTTCAGGCAGCAGACCCTGGCAAAAAACGTGGCCCTGTCCGGAACAGGGGTTCATTCAGGAAAAAAAAATCATATCATGATCAAACCGGCCAGAGAAAATCATGGTATCAAATTCCGGCGGGTGGACCTGCCCGGGACCCAGGATATTCCGGCCCTGTTCAAACGGGTGGTGGATACCAGCCTGGCCACGGTTCTGGGCATCAACGGGGCCATTGTCTCCACCATCGAACACCTTATGGCCAGCTTTGCCGGTCTCGGGATCGACAACGCCCTGGTGGAAATGGATGAATATGAAATGCCCATCATGGACGGCAGTGCAAAAGAGTTCACCCGGGCATTTTCCGCGGCCGGTATCGTGCCCCAGGGGTTGCCCCGGCATGTCATCATCATCAAAAAACCGATCCGGATTCAGGATCAGGACAAATTTGTGGAAGTGCGGCCGGCCCCCTGCTTTTCAATCACCTGTTCCATCGAGTTCGACCATGCGCTCATCGGCAAGCAGAGCATCACCTTTGACCGGAACCGGAATGATTTTGAAAAAGAGGTCAGCCATGCCCGAACGTTCGGATTCATCCAGGATCTGGAATTGCTCAAGAAATTCAGCCTGGGCAAGGGCGGCAGCCTGGACAATGCCATTGTGATCGACAAGGATCAAATTCTGAATTCAGAAGGCCTGCGGTACCCGGATGAATTTGTCCGGCACAAACTGCTGGACAGCCTGGGGGATTTTTCTTTGTTGGGAATGCCCATCCAGGGACATATCATCTCCCACAAATCAGGGCACACGTTGAATCACCGGTTTATCCAGAAACTGCTGGACACCGGAAATGCCTGGGAAACCGGACCGGTATCCGAGGGGACACACAGCGTATGAACACCGCGCGGTCGCCTCTGATCAAGTGGATGGGCCTGATACTGTCCGTCATTTTTCTGGTACAGCTTACGGCACCGGCCGCCATCCCGGGGCCGGACAAAAGTGATCCGGTTGTCACCGATATCAAACTGGCCAATACCCGGGATGATCTGCTCATCTATTTTGAGCTGGAAAACGCATTTGCGCCCAAAATCATCCAGCGCATCGAAAACGGAATTCTCACCCCTTTTTCGTTTCACATTTCTTTGTATAAGACCGGCGGATCCTGGCTGGACAAAAAAATCACCGAAATCGATATTCAATCCACCATCAAATACAACTCTTTGAAACAGGAATATACCGTGTCACAGCCCTGGAAAGAAAAAAAACCGGTTGTGACAAAATCCTTAGACGAGGCTGTAGCGTGGATGAGCCGAATAGACAACCTGGTCGTCATCCCGCTCACAGACCTGGTAAAAGGTGAAAAATACCAGATCCGGATCCGAGCCGAACTGACCCGGGTCACCCTTCCCTTTGCGCTGCATTATGTGTTCTTTTTCGTTTCTTTCTGGGATGTCAAAACAGACTGGTACGTTATCAATTTTACCTATTGATTGTTTTTTTTATCACCCATGACACATGCTTCAGAACAGGCCGGGCAAAAGAAAACCAGGCGTAGAAGAGAACTGGTTTTCATTTTCATGATTCTGGCCGCCGTGGCCGTTCTCACGCTGGTTGAAACCAGCATCACCTCTCTGGGTTCTGACGTGTCTTTGTCCAACACCGTGGTGATGTTCATTCTCATCAACATCAACCTGCTGCTGCTGTTGACCCTGTTTCTGCTGGTGTTCCGGAACCTGGCGAAACTGTATTATGAAAAAAAGAAAAACGTCTTTGGTTCCAAACTCAAAACCCGGCTGGTCACCTCTTTTGTCATTCTCGCCCTGGTTCCCACCACGGTATTGTTTTTCTTTTCCATCCAGTTCATTTCCAACTCCATTGCGTTCTGGTTCAACGCCCCGGTGGAACAGACCCTGAAACGGTCTCTGGACGTCGGTCAGCAGCTGTATACCTACATTGAAGAAAAAGATGTGTTTTTTGCCAAACGGGCCGCTTTCCAGATCGACTCCAGAAAACTGCTGCAAAAAGAGAATCACAATGATCTGAGTCGATATGTGCAGGTGGTGCAGCGGGCGTTCAACCGGCATGCCGTGGAAATCTACACCCCGGATGCCAAGCGGGTCAGCCTGTCTCTGGCCAATGAGCTGGAACATCTGTATTTCGGAATTCTCACCACGGCGGAACTCAAAAAAATCCCCCCGGAACGGGCCAGTACCACCATTTACCAGACCTTTGATCAGGGAGAATTTTTACGCACCATCTCCACGATCCCCTTTGACGTGCCTTTGGACGAAGCCCGGGGATTCATTGTGGTCACCACCCTGATTTCCAAAAATCTGTCGGAAGACCTGACCGCCATCCTCAGCGGCATGGAAGAATATCATCAGCTGAAGCTGACCAAACGACCGGCCCGGCTGGCATACTACATCGCACTGTCCATCGTGGCCCTGCTGGTCATCTTCTGCGCCATCTGGTTCGGGTTCCAGCTGGCCAAATCCATCACGGTGCCCATCATGAAATTCGCCGAAGGTACCCGCCGGGTCACGGCAGGGGATCTGAACTACAAGATCGACCTGGAAACCGATGATGAGCTCGGCACCCTGATCAAATCGTTCAATTCCATGACCACCCAGCTGGCCGCCGGCAGGGAACAGATCGCCCTCTCCCGGGAAATGCTCAGACAGCAGAATGCCGAACTGGAGAAAAGCCGCCAGTATATGGAAATCGTGTTGAAAAATATTTCCGCAGGTGTGATTTCCATCGACAGTTCCGGTGTCATCACCACCATCAACAAATCGGCTGAATCCATGCTGGCCATCAAAGGCACCCATATCACGGGACGTAATTTCCGGCAGGTGCTCACCGGAGAATATCTTGCCATGGCGGAAAAGCTCTACAAACAAAGCACGGCCTCCAATATCCAGGTGCCGGTTTCCGCTGCCATATCCGGAATCCCGAAGCATTTTTCGTTGCACTACAGTATTCTGAAAGAGGATACCGGAAAAAATATCGGCGCGGTTCTGGTATTCGATGATGTGACGGAACTGGAAAAAGCCCAGCGCATGGCCGCCTGGCGGGAAGTGGCCCGGCGCATCGCCCATGAGGTGAAAAATCCGCTGACCCCCATCAAGCTGTCCGCCCAGCGGCTCAAACGCCGGTACAGCAAAGATATCAATGACGAGGTATTCGACAGCTGTGCCGATACCATTGTCACGCATGTGGACCTGATCCGGAATCTGGTCAACCAGTTTTCCACCTTTGCCAAATTCCCGGATGTGAATTTCACCCGGGCCAGAATCGAAAATATCATTCTGGAAACCATCGACCTGTACAGGGAAGGTCTGAAAAATGTCTCGATTGTTCCGCGGTTCGACGACCATCTGCCGTCTTTGAAACTGGATCACCAGCACATGAAACAGGCATTCATCAACCTGATCGACAATGCGGTTTCCGCCATGAACAAACAGGGCACCATCGTCATCGATGTCTCTTTCGACCCGATTTTGAAAATCGTCCGGATCGAAATCGCAGACAACGGCAAAGGGATTTCCGACATGGAAAAAACCAAACTGTTCGAACCCTATTTTTCCACCAAAAAATCCGGCATGGGTCTGGGCCTTGCCATTGTCAATTCCATTGTTTCAGACCATAATGGGGTGATCCGGGTTCAGGACAACCCGCCGACCGGAGCAAAATTTATAATTGAACTGCCTTCGGCCTGAACGACAATTGTAAAGAAAGGAGCCCACTATCATGTATCCGGCTGTTCTGATCGTGGATGACGAAACCACCATCATCGAATCTTTGTCAGGGATTCTGTCCGATGACGGGTTCGAGGTCACCCATGCCTTTAACGGATATGAAGCCCTGAAAAAAATTGAATCCGAATCCCCGGATATCGTGCTGCTCGATATCTGGATGCCGGGAATGGACGGCATTGAAACTTTGCGGGAAATCAAACAGAAATTTCCCAATATCCCGGTGGTGATGATCACGGGCCACGGTTCCATTGAGTCGGCTGTGGATGCCACCAAATCCGGGGCGTTTGATTTTCTGGAAAAACCGCTGTCCATCGACAAGGTCATGGTCACCATCAACAATGCCCTGAATTTCAGAAAACTGGAAGAAGAAAACCTGTATCTGCGCAAAAAAACCATTGAAAAAAATTCCATCACCGGCACCAGTCCGGCCGTTCAGACGCTCTACCATGAAATCATGGCGGCCGCACCCACGGATGCGGCCATCCTGATTACCGGAGAAAACGGCACGGGCAAGGAGATGGTGGCCCGAACCATCCATCAGTTCAGCCGGCGGCCGGAAGAACCGTTCATCATTATCAATTGCGCGGCCATCCCGGAAGAGACCCTGGACAGCGAACTGTTCGGCCATGAAAAAGGGGCCCTGGGCCATGCCGCCTCCAAAAATATGGGCAAATTCGAACTGGCGGCCGGCGGGACCCTGTTTCTGGATGAAATCGGTGACATGAACATCAACACCCAGGCAAAAATCCTGCGAAGCCTGGAATCCAAGACGTTTCAACGCATCGGCAGCAGCCGGGTCATCCACATGGATGTGCGGATCATCGCATCCACCAACAAAGATCTTTCCGCAGAAATTGAGCACGGCCGTTTCCGGCAGGATCTGTTTTTCCGATTGAACGTCATCCCCCTTCATGTCCCCCCGTTGCGGGAAAGAAAACAGGACATTCCCATGCTGGTGGATACCTTTTTGACCAAACTGGCCGGGCAATCCGCAACCGCCCCAAAAACCATGTCAAAACCCGCCCTGGATCTGCTGGCCCGCTATGCCTGGCCGGGAAATGTCCGGGAGTTGAAAAACCTGATGGAACGGCTGTCCATCATGGTTCAGGAAGATCTCATCGATGTGACGCACCTGCCGCACCCATACCACTCCGGAGACACGATCGATGCCGCAAACAGTCCGGGGGAGCTGTTTGCCCCGGACAATCTGGAACAGGCCCGAACCGCTTTTGAAAAAGAATATGTCCGGCACAAGGTGGCCCAGGTGGATGGGGATATTACCCTGGCCGCCAAAACCCTGGGCACCAGCACCCGTTACATCAAAAAGAAACTGACCTGATTCATTTCCATCATGAGAATTATCAGCGGCATCTGCCGAGGCAGAAAACTCACCCCCCTCAAAGGCCTGGACATTCGTCCCACGTCCGACCGGATCCGGGAGACCCTGTTCAATATCCTGGGCCCCCAAATCAGACACGCGCAGGTACTGGATCTGTTTGCCGGCACGGGCGCACTGGGTCTGGAGGCGTTGAGCCGGGGGGCAATGCATGCCGTTTTTGCGGACCGGTCCGACACCGCCTGCCATATGATCCGGCAGAACATCCATCGATGCGGGTTTCAGGAACAGACCACCGTGATCCGGCAGGATCTGTTTTCTTCCTGGATCGATGCCGGCATTGCCGGCCGGCGGTTTGATCTGATTTTTATCGACCCCCCCTATGACAAAAGATATGTGTCCAAAATCCTTGACCGGAAAAACTTTTCCGCACTGTTATCTGAAAACGGGATCATCGTTGCTGAACACGCTGCCACTGAAACCCTGCCGTCTTCGCTGATCGGGCTTGACATTTTCCGGCAAAAAAAATACTCAAGGACCACGATCTCATTTTTAACCCAAACACAGGATGTTGCATGAAACCAAAACGTCTTCCCCAGAACAGAGTCGCCATTTATCCCGGATCATTCGATCCTCTGACCAACGGGCATATGGATGTGATCCAGCGTGCCCTGGAGATTTTCGATGAAGTGATTGTGGCCATACTCAGAAATCCTGTCAAAACACACCTGTTTTCCATTGAAGAGCGGCTGGAAATGATTCAGGACAGTTTCAACGGCAATGATGCATTGAAAGTGGATGCGTTTGACGGATTGCTGGTGGACTATGCCAGAAAGAAGCATGCCGTGGCGATTATCCGGGGCATGCGGGCCATCTCTGATTTTGAAAACGAATTCCAGATGGCGCTGATGAACCGGAAACTGCACAAAGATGTGCAATCCGTGTTTCTCATGACCGGATTACGATGGATCTTCACCTCTTCGTCCATCATCAAGGAAGCGGCCCAGTTCGGGGGCGATATTTCCGATATGGTTCCCGAGCCGGTCAAACTGAAACTTCTGGAAAAATTTCCCAGAAAAGACCCCCCCGGCCACCCGCAGGCCGAAAAAAAGGACTCCCGATAGGTCATGGATCTCTGGCAGCTCAAAATATTTGTCACCGTGGTGGAAAAACAGAGCTTTTCAAAAGCGTCCGACATCATCCACCTGTCTCAGCCCACGGTGTCCAGCCATATCAAGGAACTGGAAAAACATTTTCAATGCCGGCTTCTGGACCGGCTGGGGAAAAAAACCGAGCCCACCCGGGCCGGCTGGATTCTGTTTGACCATGCCCGGAAAATGCTGGCACTCAAAGACACCACGGAATCCGCTCTGCAAAATTTCATCGGGTGCATGAAAGGCCCTTTGATCATCGGCGGCAGTACCATTCCGGCCGGATATGTTCTTCCCGAACTGATGGGACGTTTTACCCGGGCGTATCCGGATGTATCGGTCCGCCTTGTCAGCGGTGATACCCGTCAGATCATCGAAGAAGTGAAAAAAGGCCGGGTGGAGCTGGGTGTGGTGGGGGCCCGGACCCGGGATGCGGCCATTACCCAGGAAACGCTTCTGGCAGACGAAATGAAACTCATCCTGCCGGCAGATCATCCATGGGCGCACCGCTCTGCCATCGATTATCAAGAACTTATCGGTGAACCGTTCATCGCCAGAGAATCCGGATCCGGTACCTGGCAATCCATCTGCCGGACCCTCACGGACGCGGGACTGGATCCCGAACGACTGACCATCAAAATGACCATGGGATCGAGCACCTCCGTGATCCAGGGCATTCTCAAGCAGGCGGGGATATCCATTCTTTCCACGACCGCCGTGGCAGACGATATTGCCAAAGGACGGCTGGCCGCTCTTTCAGTGAACGGCCTGACACTGAACCGGTTTTTTTATCTGACGCTGGCAAAAAATCGGACCCGGTCCCCGGTTTGTCAGAAATTCATCGCTTTTGCCCGGCAACATTTGTCAAAAACCTGATTTCCATGGGATGTCATTGGCATTTCAAACGAAAAAAAACGCCATTGACAACCCATTCTTTTTCTGAGAAGCTCTTGCGTGATATGGTTTCGTTGACTGACGGGCAGAGTACAATCTTTTAGACACAGGATTACGTCATGATAATAGGATTGGATGTTGGCGGCACTCACACATATGCGGTTCTTCTGAGCAACAATGGTGTTGAAAAAAGTGTCAAGGTTTCCACGGATCATGCGGATCTCTTCAACACGGTTCTTTCGGGATTCACCCAGCTTCTCGAATCCATAGATCCCGGCCGGATCAAACGTACGGTCATTTCCACCACCTTGACCACCAATGCCATTATCCAGCAGACCATGGCGCCGGTGGGGATGATTGTGTCGGCCGGTCCCGGCATCGATCCGGAATTTTTCCGCACCGGAGATCACTATTATGCGGTTTCCGGATCCATCAACCACCGGGGACGGGAAAAAGCCCCGGTCAATGATATGCAGATCCAGGACATCGCCCGGAAAATGGCGGAGGACGGTATCGAGTATGTCGGAGTGGTCAGCAAATTCTGCGTCCGGAACCCGGCCCATGAAATTCTGATCAAGCGGATGCTGAACAAATATTTCAAACAAGTCTTTTTAGGTCACCACGTGTCCGGCAACCTCAACTTTCCCCGGCGGATCGCCACCACCCATCTGAACGCCGCCGTGTTTTCCCTGCATAAATCGTTTTTCGAGGCCGTGAAAAAAAGCCTGGCTGAAAAAGGACTGACCGTTCCGATCCAGATTTTAAAAGCAGACGGCGGCACCATGAATCTGGAGGCATCCATGCACTTTCCCGGACAAACCGTGCTGTCCGGTCCGGCGGCGAGCATCATGGGCGCCATTCCCTACGCCCCGGAAGAACAGGATGCCATTGTGCTGGATATCGGCGGGACCACCACGGACATCGCGTTTCTGGTGGACAAAGCCCCATTGCTCGAACCCGTGGGGATCCAGAGAGGCAGCTACAAAAGCCTGATCCGGTCTTTGCGAACCGACTCCAAAGGGATCGGTGGTGACAGTACGCTGCGTGTCAAAGAGGGCAGACTGACCATCGGACCGGACCGGCAGGGACCGGCCATGGCGTTCGGGGGCCCTTTGCCCACGCCCACGGATGCCATGGTGGTGTTGAACGTCATGGATACCGGGGACCGGGAAAAGGCAGTCGCCGGGATTGAAACCATCGCCCGGCAACTGGACCTGACCGTTGAAGACACGGCTGAAAAAGTGTTTAAAACCTGCTGCACCATCATTCTGAAAAAAACCTTTGAAATGATCGATCAGATCAATTCCCAGCCCGTGTATACGGTGCACGATTTTCTGGAAGGCTATAAACTGAGCCCCCGGAAAATCCTGGTTCTGGGGGGACCTGCCCCGTTTTTTGCCCAGAAAATCGAAGATCTCTACCAGATCGATACCCTGGCCGTTCCCAACTCGGCCGTGGCCAATGCCGTGGGCGCGGCCCTGGCCCGGACCACCTGCGAAGTCTCCTTGTACGCCGACACGGAACAAGGTATCGTCACGGCCCATGAGGAAGACTTTGCCGAGCCCATCTCCAAAACCTTTTCAGAAGATGATCTCATGGAAACCGCATACACCCTGCTGAAGGAAAAAGCCATCCATTCCGGGGCCGATCCTGAAAACCTGGAAGAGGTGGAAGTGGTGGAATTCCAGAAATTCAATATCATCCGGAATTTTTCACCCAGAGGAAAGATCTTCCGCACCAAAATGCAACTCAAACCCGGCCTGATCAAAGGCTATGAAACGGTGTTACATTGAAGAGGGATTCCATGTTAAAAGCTTTGCATAAAACCGGACTGGTATTTTTCCCCGCCTTTGACTGGGCCATCGACCCCACCCATCCCGAACGGGAGGAGCGGCTGTTATACACCCAGGACCAGGTGACCGAAGAAGGGATCTTCGACATTCCGGGGATCATTGAATACAAACCCATGCTGGCCACTCCCGAAGATCTCCGGCGGGCACAGTTCTGCGTGCCGGATGAAGCATCCATCACCACGGAATCCCATCTCATCAGCGCGGGCGGGGCCAAGGTGATTGCCGATGCCGTCATGAACAAGGAAGTCAAAAACGGATTCGCCCTGATCCGGCCTCCGGGACATCATTCCATGCGGGTATCCCACGGGGGCCGGGGGTTCTGCCACATCAACATGGAAGCCATCATGGTGGAATACATCCGGAGCCGCTATGGTGTCCAGCGCATCGCCATTGTCGATACCGACTGCCACCAC
This sequence comes from Desulfotignum sp., assembly GCA_011389555.1. Taxonomy (GTDB): domain Bacteria; phylum Desulfobacterota; class Desulfobacteria; order Desulfobacterales; family Desulfobacteraceae; genus Desulfotignum. The sequence continues at coordinate 17,979 of JAABUD010000180.1, forward strand.
GGGGACGGCACGGACAACATTTTCTGGCATGATCCGGATGTGCTGTTCATCTCCCTGCACCAGGACGGCCGGACCATGTTTCCGGGCACGGGATTCCCCGGGGAACTGGGCGGCCCCAATGCCAAGGGCAGCAACCTGAACATTCCGCTGCCGCCGGGCACCTCCACCGAAGGATACCTGTATGTGATCAACCACTGCGTGCTGCCGGTGCTCAATGAATTCAAACCGGACCTGGTGATCAACTCCGCGGGTCAGGACAACCACTACACGGATCCCTTGACCAACATGAACTTCTGCGCCCAGGGGTATGCCCGGCTCACCTCCCTGCTCAAACCCGATATTGCCGTGCTGGAAGGCGGATACGCCATCGAGGGGGCGTTGCCCTATGTCAATCTGGGCATCATCCTGGCCATGGCCGGCATCGATTATACCGGGGTGGTGGAACCGGACTACAACCCGGAAAAACTCAAGCAGTCCGTGAGCATTACCGACAAAATCAAGAAAACCACGGACCAGATCAACGGATACTGGGCACAACGATTCGAGATGCGGGATGCGGCCGGCAAATCCGGAGAGACCCAGATACGGCACAAAGAAATCTTTTATGATACGGACAATATTTTTGAACGCCAGAAAGAACGGATCCGGATCTGCAAAGACTGCGGCGGCTGTTTTGAAATCGATTCCCAGGCCACCCCGGGATTTCACATCCTGGGAATCCATATTCCCATCAACGCCTGCCCCGCATGCATTGAAAAAGGGTATGAATTTTTTGACACGGCCCCGGAAAACAAATATGATCATATCTTTCTGATGGACCGGCCCAAAGACACGTATCACATCAAATAGGCCGCACACGCCATGTCCCGATGTCTTCCGGGCCGGAACCTCGACACCCGGTCCCGGGTGATCCGGCTGATCCGCACATTCTTCCATGACCATGGGTACCTGGAAGTGGAGACACCGGTCCGAAGCCCCGCCATTATTCCGGAAGCCCATATTGATCCGATCCTGTCAGGGGACCATTTTCTGATGGCCTCCCCGGAGCTGTATATGAAACGGCTGCTGGCCCGGGGATATCCAAAAATTTTCCAGGTCTGCAAATGTTTCAGGCAAAACGAGCGGGGCCGGTTTCACCTGCCGGAGATGACCCTGCTGGAATGGTATGGAACCGGGGATACCTACCTGGATCTCATGGACCAGTGCCAGTCTCTGGTGCGGTATATCGCTCAGGCACTGGGCATGAAAGACCGGCTGCGCTATCAGAAAGAGACCCTGGATCTGGCCCGGCCTTTCCAGCGCCTGAGCGTGCACCAGGCATTTGAAACCCATGCCGGCATCTCCTGTGACCAGGCCCTGGCCGACGGTCGATTCGATGACATCATGGGGTTTGAGATCGAACCCCGACTGGGCAGAAAACAGCCGGTATTTCTCATGGATTATCCCATATCCCTGGCCAGCCTGGCAGCCCTGCATCCGGACAATCCCGGCCTGGCCCAGCGGTGCGAATTCTACATGGCCGGTATTGAACTGGCCAACGGGTTTACAGAACTGACCGATGCCGATGCCCAGCGGGACCGGTTGAAAGAACAAAACCGGATCCGGCAGGGCGTTGGCATGCCGCCCCTGCCGATGCCCGACAGGTTTTTGTCCGAACTGAAAGAAATGCCTTCCTGTGCTGGCATTGCTTTAGGCGTGGACCGGCTGGTGATGCTGTTTGCCGATGCCCCGTCCATTGACCAGGTGGTGGCGTTCACCCCTGAATCCTGCTGAGCACTACTTCTTGCAGGGTTATGCCGCCTTGGTTTCCTGAACCCGCACAAACCCATACATGATGCCGCAGCCCGCCAGAAACAGGATCACGGCCCATCCCACCTGACTGTCCATGGCCGGCACCACATTGACATTGGTATACACAACCACGTTTTCCAGCCGGGTCACGATGCTGTTTTCCCGGACATACTGGGTTTCCAGTACGGCCACCTGCTTGAACGGCCACAATGCCCACAACGACCCCAGCATCAGCCCCAGCAGAAACGCCATGGTGGCATCATAAAATCGCCTGAGCACAAAACTGATCAGCCTTGCAAACAAAAGTCCGCCCGCCAGGATACCCAGGCTGAAGCATCCCAGATACAGCAGGGCCTCCAGACGGAAAAACGGCAGGGCCGATATGGCGGACAGCACATCATAATACGCGCCCATCAGGATCAAAACCAGGGACCCGCTGATCCCGGGCAGCACCATGGCGGAAATGGAAACCGCCCCGCACAGGGCCGCATACAGATACTCGGCACCGGCCCCCGGCAATCCAGGCGGTGCGGCCGCCCCATTGTCCGGCCGGTCCGTCTGTGCTTGAATCCGGCTTTCATAAACCGTCTGATAAAAATCAGATTTGTGTTTCATCCGGTCATAGGGATTGACCTGAACATACACCATCACCGTCAGGGCCGCACCTAAACAGGCAAAACCGAACAAATAAATCCTGAAACGCGGGATCAGCCGGATGGGAATCAGAATCGACACCAGGATCAGGCCGAAAAAAAAGGCATAGGTCAAGGAAAAATAATGGGTCAGTAACTGTTTCATCACTGTGGAAAGCCCGACAATGGCAATGATTGCGCCGGCAATCAGCTTGAACAGAAAGGCAAAATCATTTTCTTTACAAAACGAGGTGACGGCCCCGACCGTGTGTTTCTGCAAAGGATGGCGCATCCACCGGCCGGCCAGGCCGGCGGCCTGCACCAGCAGCGGCCGGGAGATGCAGTTGATGATGCCGAATACCCGCTCGTAGATATTGAAAATCAGCAGAAACGTACCCCCGGAAACCCCGGGGATGATATTGGCGGCTCCTAAGCAGAACCCCATGAGCAGATCTTTGATATTATTCATTCCACCCGTGCTGGCCGATGAGTTTGACAAACCGGCAGCCCCCCAGATTCTCCTGCTGGATGCCGGTTTCGGTTCGGGTGAGTTTGATCAGATCCTGGGTGAAATGCCCGCCCACGGGCATGACCAGTCGCCCGCCCGGGGCCAGCTGCTCCAGTAACGGCGCTGGAATCTGGTTGCCGCCGGCCGTCACCATGATGGCGTCAAACGGGCTTTGTTCTTTCCACCCCTGGGTGCCGTCGGAATACCGGGTCACGATGTTGTGGATTTTCAGGCGGTCGAACAGCTGGCGGGTCTGGCGGTACAGAACCGGATTCCGCTCGATGGTGTACACCTTGTAAGCGATATGGGCCAGAATGGCGGCCTGATATCCGGAGCCGGTGCCGATCTCCAGGACCCGTTCCGATCCTTTCAATCCCAGGCTCTGGGTCATCTCGGCAATGATATAGGGCTGGGAAATGGTCTGTCCCTCGCCGATGGGCAGGGGAAAATCCCCATACGCCGTGTCCATCAGGGCCTCACTCACGAACAGGTGCCGGGGGACAGCGGTCATGGCACTGAGTACCAGGGGATCGGATACGCCTCTGGCAATGATCTGTCGATCCACCATATCCTGGCGCCACCGGGCGAATTTTTTGGGCTCTTCATTCATGGACCCCTTCATACCAGCATGTTTGGCCTGCGTCAAGCAGATACCGCGGGGGGGTTCAATTTACCGAAACATTTCGGGGTGCATACCATCGTCAACAAAATACTGGTAACGATAATCAACCTCTGCAGGCCACAGACCGGTGTCAGTCTCCGCCCTGAATTTTCTTCTGGTTCGATAATTTTAAAAAAGTGACTGCACCACTGGTAATCAATTGAAATAATGCAAAGACCATGATCGAGTAATCATTTTCAATCAGAGAATATATCCCCCACACAAACCCATCTGACATGGACAATACCCATGTCCCGAGAGACAGATCTTTCAGGTCTTCTTCCCTGGCCGCCACATATATCTGAGGAACATTTGACACCAGGATGCTGACGGGCAATATGATTCCAAGACCCACCTCTTCCTTGACAAGAAACGCAGAAACCAACACAAGAAACCAGACCGGGGTAACGCGGATTTCCCGGAGTTTACGCCCAAATCTTACGGCAGATACAGCGATCATCAAGAAGACAACACCTGAAGAGCCTGTGGCAAGGACCACATAAGGCTGTTGCGTCAAAAACCCATATATGGCCCAACCGAAACTCACAATCGCGCTTGTCAATGCCGTGTCCACAGAAACACCCAGTGCTTCTTTGGAACGTAAAAGCCCGAGTAATTGCGGCAGGGCACGAACAAGCCCGATGATGGTTCCGGCCAGACCCAGAATGGCAGTGATATTCATTTCAATGCTTTCAATTTATAACTGGTTGAATGTCAAGACATCATTTTTCAATCGCTCTGTTGCATAATTGATACCCTGATTTTATTTTTGCAGACTCAAATTAATGCATTTGTCCATATAACTCCAACGATAAATAGGAATTTTTTGACTTGATTTTTTTAATTAAAAAATCAGACATGCTGCCCCGGTTTCTCCGGGGCAGGGAAGAACTCCGGGAAGTGCTCGAAGAATGGGTTTTGTTTCGGGTTCATAAGAATCTTCAATTACCGACAATTGACGGGATTGAGCTTACAGTCAAGGAAGTGGCCTGATGCCA
>JAABUD010000191.1 GCA_011389555.1 Desulfotignum sp.
TTCATATATCTGGTAATCATAGCAGCCATCGGCGGTCTTGCCGTGGCCCTGCAGGGACAGCTGATGGGAAGCATTGACAAAAATGTGGGGACCCTTGAAAGCGTCTTTGTCACTTATGGCGGTGGGGGATTTATGATCGGCATTATCATGATCCTTTTACGGGGCGGGAATTTATCAGGCTTAACCCTGGTTCCCTGGTACACCCTTCTTGCTGGCCCCATAGGCCTGGTGCTCATCGCTGCCATCGGCTACAGTGTTCCCCGCCTGGGCCTGGTGCCGGCATTCACCATTATGGTGGCGGCCCAGTTCATGACAGCGGCTGTGATTGACCAGTTCGGCCTGTTCGGAGCGGAAATCAGACAGATCAGCCTTTCCCGGATATCCGGCATGCTTGTCATGCTTCTGGGCATATGGCTGGCCATGCGGTAAATATTGCAGCACCCATCTCTTTTAGCCGGCCATTTTCAAGTAACCTGAATCCATGGCAGGCTTGCAGTGGCATACACATTTGAACCCATCCCTACCCTCTATATCTGTTTCAAAAAAAGTTGGCATCCCCAGACAGATGAATTTGGTTGACACCTCACCAAGGCGCCTTGTGTTTCACCCGGAATTTGCCAGTACAGGTGCAGTACGCCATCTGGAGGGGTTTTCCCATGTGTAGCTGGTGTTCATATTTCACCAGGCCCTGGCCTAAAAATGGACTGCCCTGATGCGGCCGCCCCGGCTTGGGGGCAATAAAAAAGCAGGGGTGTTTGCCACAAGATCCCCTTTCAGATCCAAGGTACATAGAAAAACTAAATATTACCAAGCGATCTATTCATATCCGATAAAAGAGACGAGAAATTTTATATATTGATCAAATAGCTGAACACTTTTGTAAACATAATATATGGTCATCCTGGGAACTCGAAAAACAGCAGAAACCATGATTTCTTACCTTGATTTTTCTTATCCTACTATACAACGCGGAGGCGGAGGCTGCTTTCTCCATGGTGGTCACACCATAATCTTTTTCCAAAGCCGGATACACCGAAGCAATAGCCTTCCCATCAACGAGAGAGGCAACTTCAAATTCACTGTTTTTCTCTGTACCGAAACAGTCTGCTCTGGTGGACACACCAAAATTATGGACATCAATTGCCAGGTCATTTAAGAATTGCATATCGCATCCTGATCGCCTTGGAGGAATATTTGGCACATTCTTCGCCACTGCGCAAATTGTCCTTGAAAATATGGGGAAAAATATATATGTTCTCGCCAGCGCCTGATCTGATATATCTTCAGGAGATATACTGCGGCATTGAAGACCGCAAGACTTTTCACCTCGATATGACACCACGGAACTGAGCGACGTAATCGAAGCTGCAGGCGTAAACATCTATTTCCTAAAGCTGATCAGTATGATGCAGATGGACATAGAAGACAAAATGCACAAATTTACCCTTGCCTCGATTCTTGACGATACCACCGGCCCTTGAATCATCCCTGCAGCCTTTTTTTCAAGGGCGCTTAGCCAAAAAGTGGGCTCCAACGGTGTAATCCGCCGTTTTCGTGTTGGTTTTTGCCACACATTCTGCTTCCGCAAAACCGGCCTTTTCCATGAGTTCGATTTGATCCCGCACGGAGATGGCGCCGCCTACTCATTGCGTCCATGCTTCCAGGCTGGTTGCCCCGTAAGATTGCGCCTCTGCATCAAGCACAATATCGGCTATCTGCAGTCTCCCGCCGGGCTTCAATACCCTAAAAATCTCGCCAAAAAGTTCGACCTTTGCCGGTGAGAGATTGATGACTCCGTTGGAAATCACCGTGTCAAAGCTGTGGTCGTCATAAGGAAGTATTTCGGAGGATACCTGCCTTGTTTCGATATCTTTTATGCCTACGCAATCAAAATTCCGCTGAGCTTTGGCAAGCATCTCGGCGCTCAAATCAACACCGCAGACCCTGCCGTCATCCCCCACCTTATGACGGGCGACAATGAGGTCAAAACCGGCTCCGCAACCGACATCGAGGACTCTCTCTCCCCGTTGCAGCGCCCGAATCCTAAAAGGATTACCGACCCCGCAAAAGGACTCAAGCACCTCGTCCAGCATTTTCCCTATAATTTCCGGTTCATACCCAAGAGTGCGGGCTCCACTCCTGCCGGTTTCGTATTTGAAGTTGCCTGCCGCCGTAGCAGCCACCTGCTCATATTTTGCCTGAATTGCCCTGGAAATTTTCGCCTTTTCCTTGTAATTGAAGACCCCGGGCTCACGCTGATCCTTGGCCGTCAGGCCTGTCGGAAAAATTTCTGTCTGACCACTGCCAGAACTCTGCCCAAGATCTCACTTGCCCATTTGCAGATTGCGAACCTGTTTTTCAGCCATAAAAAACCTCAATATATTTTTCTCATTTACTCTATCAGATTATGACAAACACCTACAATGTAGCACATTCCGTAATACCTGGTAAACCATTTTCCAAAACAATGCAACAAATACAATGCAATTTTTTTCATATCCAGAAGATAAGCATGGGCTCGTCGAGCAAAGACATTTATATAGATGGTCAAATCCCATTGAAAAACCATGATTAAGCGTGTGAAAGGTATTAAAAAATTGGCTGTTGATATCCCATGCTGTTGACTTATGATATTGGTAAATTTTATTTTTTCCTCACCCCCAACCCCATCGGCTTGTCAGCAGTAAAGCTTGCATCCATCGAATACACCCGGAATGGAACGAAGCTGCACCTTCTGGGGGTAGACATTCTGGATGACACGCCGATACTGGATATCAAGCCCTATGTACCCTGGGCAGATGCCATTGCAAGTGCCAGGGGCGGGGGCGGGTTTGCAGACCAGTCCCTTGAAACCGAGCTTGACGAGGTGTTTTCCCCTGAAACCAGTGGCCAGTGCCGGAAATTGGCAGACCAGATTCTTCATCTGACCGTCACCGTCAACCAGGTGCTTGAAAACGATCCGAGACCCGGATGTATCACTGGTTCGCCGGATTTTTCTCACAGAGTTTACGGAACCCGGCTTTTTAATGTGGAGGTTCGATGGTAGGTTTCAAACGGTACCCCCCCTGGTGCTGTCCATTGAAAACGTCGGACACACCGGATCGCACTTATCTACCCGGATCAATGGGTCCATGGGCATGGAAAAAACCAGGCACAAAAAACCGATGCCGGTTTTTATATCTACATAAAGACATCCTCTTTTGTGTCCGAGAATAACAAATTCTGCACCATCTCAAAAAGCAGTTTCAACGAATAGGGTTTGGGGATGACTGCGTCAAAAGATTGCTTGTCCATCAGCCAGGGGGTGCCGGACATGGCGATGATCGGGATGCTGTCCCCTTTCAGGTTTCTGACATTTTCCAGCACATCATCCCCCGACATCTTGCCCATCACCATGTCGGTTATCACCAGATGGTATTCATTGGAGTGCAGTTTTTTTACACCCTTTTCACCGCTGTCCGCTGTATCAACCTGGTACCCTTTTCTGGACAATGCCATGGCCAGCATTTTCAAAATTGCTGTTTCATCATCAATGACAAGTATGCTTGCAGGCGCTGACGGGTTTTCAGGCATTGTTTGAATTCCAAAAAGGTTTTAGTCACACCTTCCTAATTTTTATCAATCCGGTCATGGTATAATATAACACCATACAGAATGTAACAGCAGAATACAATAGAGGAAACCCTTAAAAAATTCCGGTGATATTACGGAGTCAAAATACGTATTTTTCATACATCCATCAAATAGGATTTCAAATTCACCCTGGTATGCTTAAGGCCCAGTTTTTCACGGATATTGTCCCGGTGCGTATCTATGGCTCTCACCCCGCAGTTGAAAATCTGCGCGATCTCTTTGTTGGATAATCCCTGTTTTATGAATGCAGATACCTGTATTTCCTTAGAGGTCAGGCGGTGCATGGGATCGGACAATGTTTTTGAAAACGGGTTTACCAGCTCCTGGATGCTTTTTTCCAGCACATCAAACAGCTTGTGCTGATCAGCAGTGGAAAGCGTGTCCTTGAGCTTCAGGAGAACAGGCTGTATGACGGATGCATAATTGGCATCAATGTTTTCTTCCAATTTTTGTATATCCTGTTCCCTTTTCTGGAGCAAAACATTCAGTGTTGTATTGAGTTCTTGCAGTTCAGAGGCTTTTTTTCCAGCTCATCCCCGGCCATCTGCAACGCTTTTTCCGCTTGTTGTCGGGCACTGACATCTTTGATGATCCCTATAAAACCAATAATCTTTTGTTTGTCATCCTGTAAAAAAAATGCCGTTGTTTCCCCGGGAAACACCGTCCCAGATTTTTTTTTGTACTGTATGGTGTAGACAAAATCCGGCTGGTCAATATTTTTTTTCAGTTCTTCTCCCATCTGCCGGTATTGCTCCTGGTCATCATACAGATGACAGGTTTTTCTACCCTTGATTTGATCCAGGGTGTAGCCGAACAGCTTTGTGAAGGACCGGTTGCAATTGATGATGTTTCTGTCGGTGTCTGTCAATAAAGTGGCATCCCGGTTGCTGTCGAACGACAGCCTGTAGTGTGCTTCTTTTTCCCTGAGGGCTTTTTCAAGCAGCTTGCGGTGGGTGACATCCTTGGTTATGGACAAAATGATTTTTTCATGGTTGATTTCCAGTATCCGGGCGGACATGAGGCCAATCAGGGTTTTGCCGTTTTTGCCGACATACGCGAATTCACGGTTTTGAACAGATCCGGTCTTATTGAGGGCATGGACCAGATGCTGCCTGTCTTCAGGATGTTTCCAAATACCCAGTTCAAGGGAGGTTTTCCCCATCACATCCTTATTGGTATACCCTGTCATTTTTGTAAACCCGGCGTTGATATTCAAATACAATCCGTCATCCAGGCGGTTCAGATTTATGGCATCCGGACTGGTTTCAAACGCCTGTCGAAACAGGTCCTTTTTTTTATCAGGCATGTTATTGCCTCCCGTGAATCCGAATAATCAAAATGCAAACAATATAAATATGAGCAAAAAACGGGCCAGAATATTAATTATAAAATACCTTTTGAAGTTGAATTATTTACAACAAAGGAGTTTCTCCTCCATGTCCTGAAGAAGATACCGAGCAAATTATTGCAAACCATACTTTCAAGGCACAGGAAAAAGGATACGCTTGGCCGGTGAATCACCGGCCCAATGATGCCCGGGAAATTTTAGCCTCGTCAAACGAGGCCATCCGGGTCATGATTTTACAGGCCGCGTCTGCCATATCAATGGCAAGGGCTGCGCCCGTGCCTTCTCCCAGCCGCATGTCAAAGTCGATTAGCGGGGTAATCCCCATGAATGAAAGGGCTGCGGCCTGGGCAGGCTCAACGGATTTATGGCCGCTGATCAGGTATCCTTTGATCCCCGGATTGATGGCATAGGCAATCAATCCGGCAGCCGTGGAAATCAGCCCGTCGAGGACAACGGCGGTCTGCCTGGATGCAGCTGCAAGAGCGGCTCCGGCAATGCCGCCCAGTTCAAATCCACCGATCTTTGTGAGAATATCCAGCCCATCTTGGGGGTTGACACCATGAAAGGCCAATACACGCTCAATTACTTGGGTTTTATGGGCAAGTCCTTTGTTGTCGACACCCGTGCCCCGTCCCGTGGCCACCTCTGGTGCAAGGCCGCATACAGTGCAGATAATTGCAGAGGCACTGGTGGTATTTCCGATCCCCATTTCCCCCAATCCCACAATGTCCACCGGTTCTTTTTCAAAGGCTTCCAGAAAAACCGCCATCCCTTTTTCCAGGGAATCAACTGCCTGGGAACGGGACATGGCAGGTTCCAGGGCAAAATTACGGGTGCCCGGCCCCACTTTTCTGATAATCAGATCGGGATGGGGTGCGAACGACTTGACAACACCCATGTCCACCACTTTCAGGTCAATGCCGTGATGACAGCAGAGTACATTGATGGCAGCGCCCCCGGTCAGAAAATTTTCCACCATCTGCCCGGTCACCTCCCTGGGATAGGCGGAAACACCTTCTTCTGTGATGCCATGGTCTCCGGCAAAGACGAACAATGCTTTTCTGCGGAGTGCAGGGTTCAGCCGCCCCTGGATCAGGCTCATTCTGACGGCAAGCGATTCAAGCTTTCCGAGCGCTCCCAATGGTTTTGTCTTTTCATCTATTTTTGCACAGGCTGCCGGAAAAAGATCGTTGGACAAAGGCCTGATTCCTTTGACCACATCCTGGAAAAGCTGTTTTTCCGAAACGGCCCGACCTGCTGCAGTATTAATTTTCACGGGCTGGACAGAAGCTTTATTATATGATGTTTCCATCCAGGGGTCCCGGGGAGCAAGGGTGAAATCCAGGATATACTTGAGATCGTTGCCGGACAGAACTTTGGGCATCAGGGCCGGCACCCTATGGGGCGGAACAATGTCTTGTATCAGTAATTTGAGGTATGCCTGATGCGAGGTCATGAACGGTATGGCTTTTTCCATATGTGTCCGGGTCATGCCGTAAGCACCGGCAAGTTTTGCTTCTTTGTAGTGGATAAGATTCACCAGGTTGGTATCAATCGTTTCGTTTTTGGTAATTCCGCTGAAAAAGGAAATCCAGCCCGCCCTGGCCACTTTTGATACAGCCTGGCAGAAAGCGATGACATCGGGGCAGGCATTGATGACCAGATCAAATTCACTGTGATGGGTGTCTTTTTCACAGCAAATGCCTGCTGCATCCAGAAAGGACCTGACGTGATGAATCTTGGATTCCTTTTTTTCGATGACCAGGGGTTGCAGACCAATGCTTTTTGCATACAGGGCTGCAGCAAGCCCCATGGTACCGCCTCCGTAAATAAGAAGCCGGCTGTTTCTTTTATATTCGATTTTTTCAAAGGCATTGATGATACAGCCGACCGGTTCTCCAAAACAAGCAATATGGTTATCCAGACCAGCAGGCAGTGGGACGAGGTTCCGGGAAGGAACAACAACATGTGAAGCAAAACCGCCGTCATGGTGAAATCCGATGATTTTCATCTCCTCACACAGATTCTCCAATCCCTGCCGACAGTAGCGGCAGGTGGTGCAGTTTGTTCCCGGCCATACCATAAAACGGTTCCCATCGGTATCCCTGACCACCATCTCATGTCCCATAATTCGTGGCAGGATCAGGTCCCGGTGGCCCTGCTCCCACATTTTGGCGTCAGTCCGGCATACGGCACAGCACAGCACCTCCACTCTGACAGAGCCGTCCGGGATATCCGGGATGAGGGGATCCTGTTTTACAATTTCGAGGGTTTTAAGCCGGTTCAGAACTATTTTCATCAGACATCCACTCCTGTTCGGTAAGAACCAGTTTTTTGATGCAGACATGCCCAACCCCTTCCGATGCAAGCCTGTCCCTAAGTGATTTGACCACAACCGCCATGTCCAAGGGAAATACGCTGGCCTTGTCCAGGCCGCAGAGAACAAAGCTGTTTTCTTTTACCCTGATATAGTCGCTTCCGGATTTTATTATCAGAAGTTCCATGTCATGACACCAGCCGGTGAAGTGATTCCAGCCCTTTTTCAGGGGAGCGGTTCTGACTGGATACCCAGCGTTCGAGGGCCTTGAAGCCAGCACCGCTTTCCAATAGCCGACAGGCGATTTCGATCCCCTGTTCAACGGTACCGGCTTTTCCGGCTGTAAGGAAGATCAAACCTGCATTCAGGATCACTGCATCTTTTCTGGCACCGTTCTCCGCCCTGGCAAGCAGCCTTGCAAACCGCTGGGATTCAATTTCAATATCCGGTACCGGTGACAATTCTCCAGGATCTCCGGCAGACAGACCCAGACGGACCGGATCGATGGTAAACCGTGAGATATCATCGTCATTAAAAATTCCAGCACAATACGTCATCCCGCAGACAGAAGCTTCGTCCATCCCTTTGTCAGAATGGTCCACGCTGCCGTGAACCACCAGGGCACGGGTGTACCCGATTTCCTTCATCACAGCGGCCACAGGCTGGATCATTTCCTTTGCATATACGCCGCGTACACTGATGGAAGGCAGGGCCGGGTTGGCAAGGGAAGCTGCAATATTCAAGGTGGAGCCGAAAGAGATCCGGGACAGGATCCGTCCTAACGCCTTGGGATGAATGTGCGGGCTCATGCCGTTAAAAAGCCCTAAATTTGATGATTCAATACTTCTGGCAACCATATCGGCAGTGCACTCCACATCCACTCCCAATGCTTCGGCCATATCCACGGTGCCGCAGACCGAGGTGATGGCTCTGGCGCCGTGCCTGGCCATGGGAACACCACCGGCAGCGGCAACAATGGATGCCGCCGTGCTGATGTTGAATGTTTTGAATGTATCCATGCCGGTGCCGCTGTTTTCCACCAGTGCAAGGGATGGATCAATGGCAACCTTGGTGGTGTCCAGATTGTAAACGGACTCCCATGCCCCGGCCACCTCCTCACTGGTTTCACCTTTGGCTGTCAATGCAGCCAGAAAGGCACCCTGATGCATGTCGGTCACCTCATTGTTCAACACATGGAAAAAGCCCTGTCTGGATTCTTCACGGGTGAGAGGTTTTTTCTGGATCAGACGGGTAATGAAACCGCCCAAGAGTTTATCCAATCGATCAGACATCATATACCTCCTGAATATACAGATTCAGAAGGATTTGATTCCAGCAAAAATCCCTGGTTCAGCAAAGGGCAGGCTTTCCGACTCACGGATCATCCTTGGAATGCGCCTTCCCCCTCTGGGGGATACAGAAGAGTGGCCTGAATGCATTCCTTGTCCCCGATTACGGCAACGGCTGGCATGCGATGGAATTCCACCATCTTTCCTTTTACCCGGAGTTCCGTTGAAGTAACGGAATCCGGCACCTCAATGCAAAAATGATTTATTTAATATACTGGGAGATGGCTTGTCAATACCAATTTTTTTCCTGCACAACCACATCAAAAATTATGCATATGGCGCAAGTCTATTTTTCCGTATCATTCGGTGAGACAGATAGGTTCGATGATGCCTGTCCTGTATTCGAAATACCTGTCCGGTCAGGTTTCCCAAAAGTTTGTTTTTTCAATGTCTGGCAGCTTGGCCGTTTAGCTTAAAAGCACCATGCTGTACCAGCAGGGAAGCAGTTTGCCTTCTGCATTGAATTCCACTTTCATTCCCGACGGTTCCACTGTTTTTCCGATATCGATGCCGTAACAATCCATGGAAGGGCGGGCCATATGGGGAAACCGGCAGGGCTCTGGATAGGCGCACTCCTCGCACCAGACACAGAGGACCATGGCAAAGGCATGCATGAGATTGTGTGCCGTCATGGCCTCTTTTTCAATTTTCACCGTAATCTCCTGACCCTTATGGGGATCTGCGGTCTGGATAATCATGGCTTTTCTGTAAATGGAAAAGGCTTCCATGAATTTTTCCGGGGAAATGTTCAGGTGCGGCGGGCAGGTCCAGTATTGGCCCCATCGCCTGCAACCAAACCGGCATTTTAAAAAGGACCGGGAATCAAAGACAATGGTGTCCGTGTCAATGATGCGGGCTTCGGCTGCTCCCAGTTCCATGGCTTTTTTTACCAGTGTTTCAAAAATTTTTTCCAACTTTTCTTCCTTTGTTATGTAGGTTCGGTTCACAGTATCACGACCACCGGCAGGCTATCCTGTCAATCTTCGATAAAGGGCGGGAAGCAATGTAGGCAAAAGCTCTACCCGGGGCAGAATTATGCATTCCGTCTGTGGCGAAATCATCTGCAGGTAGTCACTGCCTTTCTGATCCGAAGTGATGATAAACGGGTGAATTTTTTTGCAACGCGCCTCCTGGACGGCTTTTTTCGTGTCGGCAATCGCATACTCCAGATTACCGTATTCCATGTCATAGGGCCGTCCATCCGTGAGCACTACCAGGATTTTAACGGCAGCTGAAACTTCTTCCAGTCTGGTTGTGGCATGGCGGACCACGGTCCCCATGCGGGTCAGTCCCTGGGGCTGGAGATTTCCCAACCGGTATTGGACCTTCTCGTCGTAAATTTCTTCAAAATCCTTGATTGTGAACATGTCCACACGGAAACGTCCTTCTGTACTGAATCCATAGATGGCGTAAGGATCTCCCAATGCTTCAAGGGCTTCGGCCATGATGGCCATGGCTTCTTTCTGGATATCGATGATCTTGCGGCCATTGACCTCCTCATCGGTTGATCCACTCAGATCAACCAGGAAAAAAACCGAAACATCCCGCACTTTCTTTTCCCTCCGGATATAGATATTTTCAGGCATGGCCACGCCTGAATGCATGTCTGTCAGGGCTTGAACAAGGGCATCGATATCAAGGGAATCGCCAATGGGTTGTGCCTGGAATTTGCGGAACATTTCCGGTTTGAGTTTCATGAACTGCTTCCGGATAAGACGAATCGTGCCGTCCAGGCGTTTTTTGACATTCAAGACAAAATCATTCTGGTGTTCCCGTGCAAACCGCTGCCGGACCTGGCACCAGTCAAGTTTGTAATCTGAAAGGTTCCTGTCCCACTCCTTGTAGAAAAACAACTTCACGCTTTCTTTGAGTTCTTCAGGGTCCGGTGATGTGAACTCGATGTTGTCAAGCATTTCACCCAGCAGTTGCCAGAGGGCATCCGGTGCTCTTTCACCGCCGGCGAGCAAGGAGGAGATCAATGCTTCCACAAGTTCCGGCGGGATGTCTTCGTATTCCTGGGATGCCTTCTTCTGGATCCATGTCAACGTATTGTCGGTCTCCTGCATCAGATCCGGAAGAATATCTCCCCACCAGGGCTTGGCGGCAGCGCCGACTGCTCCATCTGGAGAAATGCTGACTTCAGCTGGTGGAAAATCCTTAAGGTATTTGTCCATCTCACGGGTCAGGCTGGGCAGCGACTGGATCAGCCGTTGGTCCGCATCTGCATGGATTCGGTCGGGATCGGTGAGGACAGTGCCGTCCAGTCCTGTGTACGGGAAGTTGTTCAGGAGCATGGCCTGATGGAGGGTCAGCAGCTTGAAGAACCTGAATTCAACTGCCTTGTCCGGCAGGTAAATAATTCTGCCGTCTGTGGCTGCTCCCCCTGTAAAACCGTTACATCCCAGCAGGACTGAATTTGACCGCAGTTCCACCACCTTTCCCAGGAGTGCTTCACAGATGATGGACAAAATGTTTTTCTTTTCTTTCAATGCCACGCCGGAGGTCAGGATATCCCCGGTTTCCATTGATTTCTGAGAAATGCCGCTGAAAAAATTGATAATTTCCTGCTCGGACCCGCTTTGTTTCAGCCCCTTGTCGATCCATCGGACGGTTTCATCGCTGTTCAGATTCAGACAGATTTTGTATCCCGATCGGATAAATTGATGGGCAGATTCAATGGAGCGGGTTGAAATCCTGATGGCCTGATCAAGCAGAAATCGCCATCGGGGCATTGTCTGGCTGCAGTTGGGTGCGGAAGATTCAATGAGATAGGCCTTGACCGCTTTCCAGATCCGTTGGGTATCGGTTGCTGCCTGGAAGGTCTGAAGGCCCTGGTTTCCCCAGTGAATGACGGATTCCGGGTCCTGCTGCCGGTCGAAGTTTTGCAGGGCATCCGGTGTACGGTTTAAAAAAGTGATGGCCACGTCTATGTCATATTTTGCCAGATCCAGTGCAAGTTTTGCCCATTGCGCTATGAAACGGTTGTCCCTGGGCAGGGCATCAACCGCGTCAAAAAACGGCAGCAGCAGGGACCAGTTGGTCCTGCAGACCTGTTTTGCCTGGGCGAAAAGAACTTTTTTGCCTGAAAGCTTTTCCGCTGCCCGGATGCGCTTTTCCACCTCGTCCAGAAATTTTTTTTTGGGTCCCGGGCGCAGGTAGGTTGAAGCAGTAATGGCCGCTTCATATGCCTCCATTCCAGCCCGGCTGCTGCCGGTCACATCCATGTCCGTATCCGCTGCATGCATGGGATCAGAATATTCCGGCAACGATTTCTTTAATGGCTTCCTGTATCTCGATATCATCGGTCATCGCTCTTGTTACGGCTGCTTCACAGGCGCTCAGCGGGGGTACACCGTCTGAAATCAGCCGGCCGGCATAAACCAGCAGCCTGGTGCTGATACCTTCTTCCAGGCCGTGCTGCCGCAGGTTACGAACCATTTCACCCAGTCTGACAAGAGATTCAGCCGTTTTCTGGTCCACGTTTCCCTCTTCCATGATAATCATCTGCTCCTCCCGAGGGGGAGGATAGGTAAAATCAATTGCCAGAAACCGCTGCCGGGTGGAGTGTTTAAGGTCTTTCATCACACTCTGGTACCCGGGGTTGTATGACATGACAATCAGAAAATCCGGATGGGCTTCCAGCAGCAGTCCCTGTTTCTCCTGGGGCAGTATCCGACGGTTGTCCGTCAGGGGGTGAATCACAACCGTGGTATCTTTTCTGGCTTCCACCGCCTCATCCAGGTAGCAGATGGCCCCGTGCTTGACAGCCAGACTCAGGGGACCGTCCTGCCAGATGGTTTGATTATCTTTCAACAGGTAACGCCCGACAAGGTCCGAGGCGGTCAGATCTTCATGGCAGGCAATGGTGACCAGAGGGCAGGACAGCTTCCAGGCCATATGTTCCAGAAAGCGGGTTTTCCCGCACCCGGTCGGTCCTTTGAGCAGAACCGGCAGTTTCAGCCTGTATGCTGATTCAAACAGGCTGATTTCATCGCCGGTTGATACATAAAAGGGTTCGCTGGTAATATGATAGTCTTCGATTTTAATGCCGTTCATATTCTTGCGGGGTATGGTTTGCTGCTGAGGATTCTGCACAAAATCTCTCCCGTTTGCCTGTGATTTTGAGCCCGGGCAGAATTTTGACCCGGGCTCAAAAAGATTCAATATCAATACTTGCCGTATAATTCTGCTGCTTCCATCATGGCAATGGCGTTCATAAGGGAACCGTTGGGCGGAAATTCACACCCGGTTGAAAGGATGAATCCACCATCTTTTCCCAGCTCTTCTATTTGTTTTTTGCACTCCATTTTCATCTCTTCAGCCGTGCCTAAGAAAGCATAAGTTGCCGGGCTGACATATCCGACCAGGGTTGTTTTCTTGCCCCATTTTTCTTTGGTTTCGACCATGGAAGCACAGTCATCCGGCTCATAGGCAAAGGATATGGCAACCGGGTCCATGGCTTCTATCTGGGCATCAAAATAGATCCCGTTACCGCAGTTGTGAACCATAACCATCATATTGTTGGCACGGATTTCATCGGCCAGCCGCTTGGTGAATTCCGCTTCAGTAGCAGTCCACATTTTCTTGCTCATGATGGACTGAGATGCAAACAGGGTATCCAGTACAATGGCATGCACGCCTGTTTTGGCATACGCCCGGATATAGTCGATCAACACATCGGTGATAATTTCTTCAGCGGCAATGACAGCTTCCGGATGTTTATAACAGTCTCTGAAAAGGTTTTCAGCACCCCGCATCATGTTGAGAATACCCAGGGGTCCATAAACAAACCCCATGACAGCGGTATCTTTTGCCTTTTCATTGCAAACGATGTCCATGTATTTGAGAGCTTGCTGCATGCGGGGAGCCTTTGCCACATCGATCCGTTCGACCTTGGCATAATCATCCGGGGATTTGATAAAGGGGTTGTCATAATTGGGATGGGCCGTATCTTCGATGGGATACACCATTTCCTGACCGAAATCCGCTGCCTCCACAGAGAGATCCACCAAACCAAGAATCCCGTCAAATCCGATGAGATCCTGGGCCTGGACCATGCATTTTGCAGCCAGTTCCCCGTCCTGGGTCCATTCTGCATAGGTGATACCGTAAACCCGTCTGGAAGCCCCGCAGACCAGTGGTGCTGCCGGAACGCGATCCGGTATGCCGCCCTGTAAAACTGTTCCGATTCTTTCTAACGATGTCATTGTCATGATGTACCTCCTCAATGTTTTGGTTTCTAACTGCATGCCATTTACATTTTGTGTTTTCCGTTTGTTATTTGATCTGACATGATCTGCTGTGCCAGGGCACCGATTACCGAACTGTTCTGATGATCCAGCACCAGAATATTTTGGCCCTGTATGTTCAGGGTGGCGCAAATGGTTTCAGTTTTTCCTGAATCTATCCGGTCTGCCCTGCTGATGGCAATGGAGTCGGCCTCCTGGATATGCCCTTTGATCAGCCCGGGCCTTGCTTCCCAGTGAAAGAAAAAGTCAGGCCCGTCAATCAGTGTGACAAAGGGGCCTATGGTGTAGCGGATATCTCTTAACCCCATGGCAACAACCTCTTTAAGCTCCTTTGTGACGATCATTTCCGATGGTTCAAGAAAGAGGAAATCCGGATCTACTGACCGCTTGATCTTTTTTTTGAGTGCTACCAGACCGGCAGCTAGGGAACAGCCCAGTCACCCGCCACGCAGGTATTCGACGGTTACCTGGTGCTGATGGATAAAATCCGGATCATAAGTTTCTTTGCCGTCTTCGTTGACAATGACGGCACATCGGAAGCCACGCCCTGAAAGGATCGTTATAAGGGACTTGATGGCGGTCGTTTTGCCACTTTCAAATGTTCCGGATATACTGACCAGTTTCATGGGTTCTTCCTGAATCCCGGATTACTCATCCAGAGACAATTGATCTTTGAGTTGTTTGATATATGCCTGTTTTGATGTGACAAAATCAAATTCATCAAAATATGCATGCTCTTTTTCCTTCACCACCATGAGCCCTTTTCCCACGGCCACGTCATGAAGTCCATCCAGTGTCGCTTTTTTTACCATATCTTCCTTGATCCCCTGAACAATGCTGTTGATGGCAATGTAAAAATCCTTTACCGGGTGCGCAAGTTTTCCGTTGGAAAAGGTTCCGTGTCTGACCCCGATGGTGTCTGCTTTGATGGTCCCGGCTTCTGTGCGGATATGGGATTTTATGTGACCTATGCACCGGGCACCCGCATCCATACATTTTTGGGCAATGACCATCATCATCTCTTCGGCCGTAGTTTTGACAAACAAGGTATCCATGGGATCTGTCCGGCTCAACCTGGCGGCCACGCCATACCCGCTGACTCCGTGCTCTGTGTAACATCCGGGTACTGTTTTGTTTTCAGGTTCCATGCGGATTTACTCCTCCCAGTCCAGGATCTGCTGGACAAGTTCGTTGATGCCGATATCCCTTATAGAGGAAAGGGTCACAATTTGGGCCTTGGTATTGTAGTTCCTTATCCGTTCCGACGACTGGCTGATACCCCGGGCATCCACTATATCGGTTTTGCTGATGGCTATAATGTCCGCATCTTTTAACTGGGTGGTTACCAGTTGACCGAGCATATCCATGTCCAGCAGTTCTGCCGGGCGGGTGGCATCAAAAAGAACAATGGCGGGCCCCATGCTGATCTTTGCATCACGGCCGCCCATTTTGGCAGCCAGCTTCACCTGGTGAGGTACGGCAACGCCGGTGGGCTCTACCAGCACATGGTCGGGTTTGTAGAGCCGGTACAGCTCGGCAAGGGTTTTGGCAAAACTTGAGGCCACCTCACAACAAATGCAGCCGCCGCCGATATCCTTGACCTGCATCCCGCTTTCTTCCATGATTTTACCGTCAACCGGGATCTCTCCAATTTCATTGACCACCAGGGCGACTTTTCGCTCTTTGTCTCCCTGCAGCACCCGGGACAGTTTCAACAGCAGGGTTGTTTTACCGCAACCCAAAAAACCGGCAATTTGTGTGATTTTCATTAGATATCCTCTCTGTTGCTATCAGTAAAAAGATCGTCCGACTGGATAAATGGGGTATCGATTGCAGAAGCAGGACTTCGGCAGATGGAATGATTTTGCAGAAACAAAATGGCTTCATCAATGGTCAACGGAATTTTGCTACAGTGGGTCGGATCAGTCAATATCCGCTGAAACATCCTGGTCAGGATCGGTGTTTCAAGTCTTGACCGCCGTAACAGCGGCGCATCGGTCAGAATGCTCCGGGCATCATTGTCTGCCACCATTCTCCCGTTGTCAAGAATGATAATTCTCCGGGCCAGCCGGGCAGCAAGATTCATATCATGGGTGACAACAATGATCGTATAGCCGTGATGGCCGTTTAAATGACGCAGGTGGTGGACCAGCTGACGGGAAGCAGCAGGATCGAGATTGGCAAAAGGTTCATCGAGCAGAAGCAGGGGGGGCTTCATGGCAATCAGGCCTGCCAGTCCGACCCGTTTCATCTGTCCGTAACTCAGCCGGTGGATGGGCCGGTCTGCAAGATCTGATATCCCCATGAGTTCCATTGCCGTATCCGTAAGCCGGGTGACCATTTCCGGCGGAAAATTCAGATTGGCAGGGCCGTAACTGACATCTTCACGCACATGGGTGCAAAAAAGCTGATTATCGGGGTCCTGACAGAGGAATCCGACATGACGGAAGATATGGTTTCGCATTTTTTTGTCAAGCAGTTGCCCTTCCAGATAAATTCGGCCCCGGGTGGGAGTTTCAATGCCGCTGAGCAATTTCAAAAGTGTGGTTTTTCCGGCACCATTGGCGCCACAGAGAACCACCAGTTCATTTTCATCAACGGTAAAGGAAATATCTTTCAGTACGACGGTACCACTGAGATAATGGCTCAGGCTCGAACAACTGACCACCGGTAGAGATGCATTTTTGTAATCGGGTGTAATGTCGCACTGGTTGGGGCATTGCGCAGTAAACGGGTCTGTCTGGACCGGGTTTGTTCCGCCGTTACTGCCTGCATATTCTCCCCGGCTGACCATGGCTTCCTGGATCCTCACGGCCCGGTCATAAGATCTCAAAAAGACCTGCGCCAGAATTCTGGAGGTTGTCCGAAGCTTGTGTCTGTAGGTTGTAAGACCTCCCCGTACCTGGGCAGAATGTCTCATTGTATGAAATCCATTCATCAGCAGAGAAATGTAGCGATATCCCATGGCCAGGGTTTCAAGAAAGATGACAGGTACCCGGAACCATTTCAATGCATTTAGAAGCGCATTGAACGGTGTTGTCAAAAATACGGCAGCCATCCACGACATGTCACAGGCGACCCGGGCTGCAGCAGACAACCCGAGTTGAAAGCCTTCTTGATAAAAGGTGACAGGTCCGAGAACCGCCGCGGGAGTCACGCCGAATCCGGCGGAAAATCCCAAAATCACTACAGCCGTTGACCAGGCAGGAAGGATGAAGAATAGCAGAAAGAGGCGGACAGGAATCCGTGACCAGGCAGCAAGGGCAGTTCCCAACAGAAACAGAAAGATGGAAAGCCGTATCTCGGCAAAATAAATATTCATTGCCACGGCAGTACACAGCAGAGCCAGCTTGAACCGGGCATCCATAAGATGGAGACCGTAAAAGAAGCGGCTTTCATGATAATGCTGTATGCGTTTTTCCAACGTGTCAGGCGGCATAATCCTCCCTGTCTCTATGACCGATCAGATGCCACCAGCGGCCGAAAATGAATCCGCAGACAGCACCGCTTGAAAGCAGAAGGGCATTCCAAAGATCACCCATTGATTCAATATCTATGTAAGGGGATCTGGGGGTGAGACCGGCCTCTTCAGCCAGCGTTTCATTGACAGCCTCATCCATCCCTGTAAATGTTTTTTTCGGCTGTATCGTCTCTTCAGTCATCTGGTTTTCCTTGGGAATATTCCCATCCGGGCTGTTGGCAGCAGCGATCGGTTTCACAGATACCCACCAGAAAAAAAGAGTGAGAAAAATTGACAGTAAGGCGATACCGGCCACTTTGGCAGCCCGGGAGGCCGGAGGAGGAACAAGGCCCAGATCGGCCAGCACCTCAGGGCGCTGTTTGTATATATATTGCAGCGCCATGCCGGTGATCGCCATTTCACCGATGGCAATGGGCACCTGAGTGGGAAGGTACGCACCATATATTACGGCAAGATAGCCTGTAAAGGCATACTGCGGGTCAGGCGCTCCGGCAAGTTCCCCTGCCAGGATCAGACCGGAACCGGCATATACCATCAGATTACCGATAAGACCGCCTGCCAGGCCTGCAAACCAGAGAGGAAGACCGATTTTTTTTGCCATCCAAAAAAACCCCCAGCCTCCCAGGCTGCCAAACAGACCCAGTGCAATCACATTCGCCCCCCAGGTTCCAAATCCGCCGTGGGAAAAAAATGCAGCCTGCAGGAGCAGGGTGCCTCCGGTCAGGGCGATGGCAATGGCCGGACCGAAAAGAATGGCAATAAAGGGAGTACCGCAGGGGTGAGAGCAGGTTCCTGTGAAAGCGGGTATGGGAATCAGAGAGACAAAGAAGATCAGTGCGCCTGCCATACCCAGCAGGGGACGTTTGTTTGGAAAGGCCGCGGCAAATTGTTTCATTTTTTTGCTGCCGTACCAGGCCAGGGCCAGTCCGGCCCCGGTATATCCAATGGCGCTTCCCCCGGTGATAATCCCTTCAGTGATATGCATCTTTTTCCTCAGGTATGTCCTGCTCTGGCCGGTACTTTCTGAACAGAACGGCATCTTCTTGTTGTTGTAACAGGGCTTGTTGTTGTGATAGGGCTTGGTAAAGAAATATTACAAATTTTGTGCCAGAAGCTGACTCAAAAGCATAAATATTTGTAATCTTTATATATTTTAACTATATTTTTGAAAAAATCAGGAAATGATCTCAGGTTGGAATTGGGGTCAAAAAGCCTCCAATAACGTGTGTATAAATGGGGAGAGATGCCGGCAGATGACGTTTTGAGCAAATGGGGTCGAAAATAGACAAAATGGGGTCAAACCAACCCAAATGCTTTCATTTTTTTAAAAAGGGTCTTTCGGTTTATATGTAATTCAGCAGCGCTCCGGGTCCGGTTCCATTTGTTTTTTTCAAGTGCTGTCAGGATAATATTTTTTTCATACCGACGCATCAGCTGCCGGATGTTGCCGGTTTCGATGACGTTATTGTTCATCAGGGACGGGGCAGTCTGTATGGGGATCTTTTTTTTCCCAGGGCCGAAATCAAGACGGTTCAGGGTGATGAAACGGTGAAGAACATTATGAAGCTCCCGGATGTTGCCTGGCCATTCATAGCTTTCAAGCGCTGCAGTCACTTCCGGTGTAAACAGGTTTCTTTTGTCGGCCTGCATTTTGTTTTTCTGGAGAAAGTCGTCGATCAGCAGCGGAATATCTTCTTTTCGTTTTCGTAGCGGCGGAAGTTCTACCGGAAGAATATGAATCCGGTAAAAAAAATCCTTGCGCATCCTGCCTTCGTTGACATGCTGAAACAGATCCCGGTTGGTGGCGGCAATAATACGCAGGTCGCTTTTAATGACTTCAACGCCCCCCACAGGGGTGTACCCGTTACCCTCAATCGCCCTCAGCAGCTTGATCTGCATGTGCAGGTCCAATTCACCGATTTCATCCAGGAACAGGGTTCCGCCTTCAGCCTGACCCATATACCCGATCCGGTCTGAATAGGCACCTGTAAAGGCGCCTTTTTTATTGCCGAAAAACTCACTTTCCAGCAGATGGTCCGGAATGGCGCCGCAATTGACGGAAACAAAGGGTTTTTCCGACCGGCTGCTGATTTCATGGATGGCCTGGGATATCAATTCTTTTCCGGTTCCGGATTCTCCATAGACAATAACACTGGCATTGGATGCCCCGGCTTCAATGATGCTGTTGTAAACTTCCTGCATGGCCGGACTTTTTCCCACAATCCTTCCAAAGCCATACCGCTTTTGTATGTCAGATTTAAGAAGGATGTTTTCCCGCCGGAGGCTCACTTCTTTTTCCCGGAGGCGGGCCTGGGCCAGTTTGGATGCGGTAATGTCAAAAAATGAGGCAATGCAGCGGCCCTGTTGGGGCAGTACCCCGAGCCGTATGGCAATATCTTTTTCCCGTTCTTTGCTGTCCTTAAATTTGCATTCATATTCAAAGGGGGCGTTTTTGGACCGTTGGGTACATTTGCTTTTGAACTGTTTCAAGTTTGTTACAGCTTCCCGGTCAATCAACCCGGATAATGTAATGCGGTTTTCAATATCCCGTCTCCTATACCCGGAAAACTGTTCAAATTTGAGATTGGCCATGGAGATGGTCATATCATCTTCAATGATCAGGGACGGGGCACCGGCATACTCAAAAATACTCCGATATTTCAGCTCGCTGTGGCGCAGATTTTCTTCTATCTCTTTTCTGCGGATGATGTTCCACATCCCCTCCATCATCAGGATCACCTGGCGGACATCGGACTGGTCATAGGGGTCTTTTTTGTTTCCGACCCCTGCGATGATAACGATACGGCCCTGATCGAATACGGGCACATTCATGTGCCGCTGGATCTTGACATGCCCTTCAGGCTGTCCTCTCTTGTGGGGATTGGCTGCGGTATAATCATTGGTGATGATGGGTTTGCGCTGCCGAATGGCCTCACCCCAGAGTCCCATGTGGTCAATATGGTAGGTGTTCTGCTTATGTTTGATATGGCAGTTTTTGATGGCCTGGGTCGACCATGAATACATCCGGATAATATTTTCTTCCTTATTGACAAACGCACAGTACCCAACCTTGCTCCGGGTCAGCTCAATGGCTTTTTCAAGGGCATACCCCGTAATTTCGTTCAACGGAAGGTCCGTCATCTGGTTTAGATCGAGCAGGGCACTCAGCCGGGATTCATTGAGACGAAAAATTTCCAGAACTTTTTTTTTGTGGGTAACATCAGAAATGGCACCGGTGAAGTGCACGTTAACGGGGTCATCGCAGAGGGGGAACCCCTCTTCCCGAACCCAGAGCCGATGTCCGTTTGCATGAACAATCCGATATTCAACAACGTATTTTTTGCCCTGTCCGGTCCTGTTAAGGATAGTTTTCTGGCGAATTTTTAGATCTTCGGGATGGATAATGCTGGTGTAATCGTGCGAATTGTCTCCGGAAAAATAGGATAACGCGTAACCGGAAATCAAAAATATGCCGTTATTCAGAAAATTGATATCCCAGGCAGGGTTACCGGTACATTGATAGACGGCAACAGGAATTTTCTGCATCAGGGATAAGAATTCAAGACCAGCCATTTTTTCTCTCATATTCTGATTAATTTTTTATGCAGCATCGGCAACCTTTCCTGTTCCATCACTGATTTTTTCCGATGTTTCATACAAACAACCATGCCCTGGCCAGCATAATAAATCATGAAAGAACAGTTTTACGTATGGTTCTTTCATATAAACATTGCATTTTTCATCCTTTCATATTATGCCCGAAAACGCCTATCCGCTGTTTCATATGCCATGATGGCCATGGCATTTACCACTGCGGCGGCCACGTTGGAGCCGCCTTTTCTGCCCGCATTGGTGATATAGGGGGTATCCAGGGCCATGAGTGCCTGTTTGGATTCTGCAGCATTGACAAATCCCACAGGCAGACCGATCACAAGTGCGGGATCTACACTGCCCTCCTCAATAAGCTGGATAAGGCGGAGCAGCGCTGTAGGGGCGTTGCCCACCACATAAATACCCTGTTTTAGGCGGTCCGCCGCCAGATCCACGGCAGCCAGGGCACGGGTAGTGCTGCCAGCCGCAGCCCGGACCGCCACTGCCGGATCGGTCATCAGGCAGGAAACCGTACCGCCGAAATGTGCAAGTTCTGTTGTCCGGATGCCCACTCTGGCCATGTTGGTGTCCGTAAACATGCTGCACCCGCTCTGAATGGCAGCGATCCCTTTTTCCACAGCATTGTTGCCGAACCGGATCGTGTGGATATAATCAAAATCAGCAGAAGTATGGATCATCCGCCGCACAACAGGCCAGTATTTTTCATCAAAACCGTGGTCTTTTGCTTCTTTTTCTATGATCTGAAAACTTAACGCTTCAATTTCCTGTGGCTTCATCTGGTTCCTTTATCCCCTAATGTCATGATGGCCCGTGCAATGTAACACATTTCCACTTTTTTGCCCGGGTTGCCGCGAAATATGCTCACACCAGCACAAAAAACAGAATCACCGGAAACATGCTTGATGTTGCATTGATCGCAACGGTCTCCCCCACGCGAAAATGAAGGGCAGGCAATGGTGCCGGGCCCCATTTATTTTTCAATTCCCACCCTTGCACAGACCCCTTTTTGATAATAGTGCTTGATTTCTTTCATCTCAATGACAAGGGATGCCTGCTCCATAACAGCCGGGCTGGCCCCCCTTCCTGTCACAATCAGATTTACATGTGCGGGTTTTCTTTTAAACAGATCCAGCAGTTTCTGTTCGGAAAAAATATTGTATCTAACGGCTACAATACCCTCATCCAGAATAACCAGGTCGTATTCCCCGTTTTCAATCACCCGGACCACGGTGTCATACCCTCTTACGCCGGCATCGACATCTTCAGAGGTCGGGCGGCCTCTCACAAACCGGCCAAGACCATAGTGTTCGATCCGGATCAGGTCTTCAAATATTTGAAGGGCCTTGATTTCGGAATAATTCCCCGATTTAAGAAACTGACCGATAAACACGTTTTTTCCCTGGCTGACATGCTGAACTGCATGGCCTAACGCAGAGGTTGTCTTACCCTTGCCGTTTCCGGTCAGCACGAGAATTTTTCCAGTCATGGCATTTCTCCTTCCCAGTTATTTTCCGGCCAGGATCAGGGTCCAGTAATCCGGGTTCATGGTTTCGAGCTCGTCGATATCCAGATAAATTTTTTCGTCCACACGCCCGCACCGGGAAATGGCGACATTATCGCAAAAGCCGACCTCCTTAAGGGCCACATTGATATCCTTGACATTTTTATAGGCCTTCATCATCACGACATTCCGCACGTCAGTCGTGCATTTTCGCAAATGGCTTCCACCATAGGCCCCGGAAGTGATAAGCAACGATTCCTCCGCCTCCACAAGGGTCCGGTTGAGCCGGGCTGCGGCTGCATGAAAAGAGGTGATCCCGGGAATCGTTTCAACCTGTGCCCCCGGCATGGTTGTTTTCAGGCTTTTTAGAATATAACCAAAGGTGGAATATGTGCAAGGATCGCCGAGGGTCAGAAAGGATACTGTCTTGCCCTGATCAAGCATCTTTCCGATCTGGAGTGCATTCTTGTCCCAGGCCTTCTGTGCAAGGGTTTTGTCACTGGTCATGGGAAAAGGCAATGTTATGATCCGGACATGTTTTGACAGATGGGGTCTGGCAATTTCAACCGCCAGACTGTAGCAGTTTTTACTGGATGCAGCCGTGAATACAATATCTGACTGGTTCATGGTCCGCACGGCTTTCAGTGTCAGAAGGTCTGGATCCCCCGGACCTACCCCGATGCCGTAAAGCTTGCCCTTTTTTTTCATGGCGCATCCTTGTACACAATTATTGATTTATGCTGTTCAGATTAGAGGATATAAACCAGCAGGGTAAATAGTCAGAAAGATGATTTTATCGTGTGGGCCGGACTATTTTATTAAAATCAGAAGATCAGAGATTGATTATGTGGACAATTCATCATATAGTAAAATATAAAGATCAAATAGGTTAACCTCCCAAATTCGGAATATTATGACCGATGGACCTGCATAATAAAAGTCTGGCGGCAATACTGAACAACGTGTCGGATGCGTTCATGATCATGGACAACAACGGCAAGGTAACCTATTTCAATGACGTAGCCACACGGATAACGGGCTTCTCTATGCAGGAGGCCAAAGAGATGCGGTGCAGAAATATTCTCAAGAGCGTATACTGTGATACGGACTGCCCTTTCCATGATGCCGGCATAACTCCGAAAACCAACTACAAAAGGGAACTTGAAATCATCCGCAAGGACGGGGTAAAAATTCCGGTGGAATGTACGCGAAACATACTGATCGATTCAGACGGACTCATGTTCGGCGTAGTAGAGATATTCAAGGACATTTCACACATCAAATCCCTTGAGGACGACCTGAAGCATTCTGAAATCAAATACCGGCGGCTGTTCGAAAGCACCAAGGACATGATTTTCATCATCTTCAGGGATGGCCGGTTCATCGACATCAATCAGGCCATGGTGGAACTGCTGGACTATTCAAAAAAAAAGGACCTTTATGCGCTTGAAAATATTGAGAAGATCTTTATTGACAAGATACACTGGGATGTGTGCAAAAAACAGATTGATCTGAACGGGTTTGTTCAGGATTTCGAAGTCGGGTTCAAGAAAAAAGACGGCACCCGGCTGCATGCCAGCCTCAGTGTGAACCTGTTTGTGGATGACAGCGGCAGGACCATAGGATATGAAGGGATTGCCAAGGACATTACCGCCCGGATGGATTCCTTCAGGAGCCTGTATAAACATCACCAGGAACTCTTGCTCCTCAACAAGGTGGCGTTGACCATGAACAGCTGCCAGAACCTGAGCGACGTACTGGACTCTGCCCTGAACAAGGTCATGAAACTGTTGAATTTCACCATGGGTGCTATTTTCCTTATCAACCATAAGAAATCCACGTTTGAGATGCAGACCCAGAAAGGCCTGCCCAAAGAGATCGTGAAACATAATCCGCTACCGGTGTTCCATGATCAGCCGTTGATGAACTTTTTCCTGGACAAAAACAACCGGGTGACACCAAAATCCATTTTTCCATCCTTCAAGATTGATCTGAAAAGCCCGGGCAAAAAAAAATCCGTTCCCCTGTCCTGTTTTCTGGTGACGGAAAAAGAACGGCCGTCAGGGTTTATGGCCTTTCCTGTTCATGAGACCTGTGAACTGTTCCTGGAAGATTTTCACCTGCTCGGATCCCTTGGCAATTTTGTGGGCGGTGCCATTGCCAACATCAAACTCATCCGAACGGTTCAAACCCATCGCGAAGAACTCAAACGCCTGGCAGCGAAACTCTTCCATTCCCAGGAGATTGAATGCAAACGCATCTCACGGGAACTTCATGACGAAACCGGGTCCGCACTCATCGGAATCAATTTCAACCTGGAGGCTGTGGAAAAAATTATACCCTCTGGTGATCCGGTCATGAAAAATCTTATCGACAATATCAAGCGCCAGATAAATCATACCTACAAGGAGATGCGCCGTATCTCCCATCTGCTTCATCCGGCGCTTCTCACGGATCTCGGGCTGGAAGCGGCACTGGATGTTTTCATAGACCAGAAGGCCCGGCAGGTCGATTTGATAATCGATTTTAAAATGATCGGATTTAACGGACGGATCCATCCGGATATCGAGACCGTACTGTACCGGTTTTCCCAGGAAGCACTGTCCAACACGATCAAATATGCCAGGGCCTCTGTATTCAAACTCCATATCATTCGCGGATTTCCATCGATTATTTTCATTGCGGAAGACAACGGCATCGGGTTTGATCCCACTGGAAACAACCATGAACGCCCTTCTCTGGGGCTGTTGTCCATGAGAGAGAGAACCGCCATGCTTGGCGGACGTTTTTTTCTTCGCACCCAAAAAGACCAGGGAACCCGGATCAGAATAGAAATTCCCATCAAGAGCGGCAGAAAATCAGCATTGATGAAACGGACCAATGTCTTACAGGAGGGGTATGAAACATAAGCCTATCGAAATTGTGATTACCGATGATCACACCATTGTACGCCAGGGTTTGAGAAAAATTCTCGAAGAAGAACCGAACCTGAAAATAACCGGGGAGGCGATGGATGGCCGGGATGCGGTCCGGAAAGTTCATGAACTCAAACCGGATGTGGTCATCATGGACATTGCCATGCCCGTGCTGAACGGAATCGAGGCTGCACGCCAGATCAAACAGTCGTCTTCGCTCAAAACCCGTGTGATCATACTTTCCATGCATGATCACAACCGTTATATAAGGGAACTTTTGAGCATCGGCGTGTCAGGGTACCTGCGCAAGGATGCGATGAGCAATGACATCATCAAAGCGATTAAGGCGGCCATCAAGGGAGAGACCTATCTGAGCCCCTCCATTTCCAATCGTGTCATTGAAGACTATGTGGGAATGAACCAGAAAACCCATCAGGAAGAACTGTACGATACACTCACCAACCGGGAGCGGGAGGTTTTCCAGATGATGGTAGAAGGCTATCCCACAAAAGAGATTGCCGAAATCCTCTGCCTGAGTCCCAGCACCATCAAGTCGCACCGAGGCAATATTATGGAAAAGCTGAAGATGGACAATATTTCAAAACTGATACAATATGCCATTCATCTTGGTATCATCGATATCCGGATATGACCTGGCAGGCGGAGTAAATGCCTTATACTTTTTAACGGAACAGGGTGTTGCATAAATGACGAAAATGGATAAACCGATTTCTGAGGGTCAGCAAAAAATTCTGGACGACCTGACACGTGCAGTTGTCCAGTTCAAGGAAAAAGACTGCCGTCATGCCGCCCAGGCCCTGCTGGATAATGGTATGGATCCCCTTGCCGGGCTGACCCTGGGACTTGTCCCTGGGATGAAAAAAGCTGGCATCCTTTTTGATACCAATGTATATTTTGTACCTGAGGTCATGCTGTGCACCGATGCATTTTATGCTGCACTGAAAATTCTACAGCCCCACCTTCCGAAAACCGATGATCCCGGCCGGCTGACCGTGGTCATCGGTACGATTCTAGGCGATGTCCACGACATCGGCAAAAATCTGGTGAAAATCATGTTTGAAGTTCAGGGATGGGATGTCCACGATCTGGGAAGAGATGTTCCGTTTGAACGGTTTCTTCAGAAACATGAAGAGATCCAGTCTGATTTCATTGCCATTTCCGCCATGATGACCACCACCATGATGGGGATGAAAAAGGTGATCGCCATGGCCAAAGAGCATGACCCCCACTGTCTGATAATGCTCGGAGGGGCATCGGTCACCCGTGAAATCGCAGATCTGTTCGGCGCGGACGGTTATGCCGCCTCCTCCATGGACGCTGTGGATGAAGCATTGAAAATGATTGCACATCATAACGCTTTCCAGCAAAAAAACACATGATATGCGCCGCTTCCATCCGTTCTCAGGTCAGAAGATGATCGGATAATAACCCTTTGGGCTATATATGAATTTTCGCAATTTTTAATCAAAACCAACCTTTTTTGTACCAAAATACGTCGAATGGACGATTTACATCCTTCATATACATTTGCTACGGTCCTTACAGCAACGACTCTCAGATAACTTAGAGAAACGTCAAGAGCCTAAACCATATAATGCTATGTAGGAGGAAAGATGTTTCAATTTCAAAAAGAACAGAAAACATGTGAAATCGGAGGAGTTACATTCGGAGGTCAGCCCGGTGACTATCCAACTGTAGTTTGTAATTCAATTTTTCAGAAAGGTGACAAGGTCTTCCAGGGAAAGCGCAAAGACGGATTTGACCACGACATGGCACGGGAACTGCTGAAAACCCAGGAACGATTGACCCAGGAAACCGGAATCCCCGGAATGGCAGATATCGTCGCAAACACAGGCAAAGAATTCAAAGATTTCATTGATTTTGTCGTGGAAAATTCCGACATGCCGTTTTGCATTGACGCCTGGATCCTGAAGCCCAAACTGGAGGCAGCCGCATACTGCGCTGAAAAAGGACTCATGGACCGGATGTTCTACAACAGCATTACGGTATGGGAAAAGGATCTTGATGCGGAAATCAGTGAGATGGCCAAAATTGGTGTAAAAAATGTTCTGCTTGTGGCCTTTGACCAGGAAGACCAGATGCCCTCCGGTAGAATTACCGGCACCCAGAAACTGCTGGACGCCATTGACCGAAACGGGGCGAAATTTGACAATATCTTTATCGACACATCGGTGATGAATGGTCCTGCTACAGCTCTGTGCGGACTGGCCAATAAATTGATCAAGGAAAAATGGGGGCTTCCTACGAGCTCTGCGCCCTCCAATGGGTCCTACATGTGGAAAGCAGCCAGGGAAAAGTGGGGGTTCAAAGGATGGGCTGCTGCAGATGCGGCATTGGAATCTCTGGCTGCTTTCATGACCCATGACATGATTTTTTCAGGACCCATGGTCGGGGCACAACGGATCATGCCTGCCATTGCAATGGCGAATGCATTTCAGGCCACAGCGGTTTACAGCGAAACCGGACGGCTGCCCATAGATATCAACCATCCACTCTACAAATTGTTTCCCGATTTTGTAGAAAACCTGAAAAACAGCTGACGATCTGCAAGGACGTAAAACCCGTCCATATAAGTTAATATTTTAATTGATTGAAAGGAAACTACATGTCGGAACTTACTGGAAAAGAAAGAGTAGTCAAAATGTTCAAGCGTGAACCTCTGGATACCATGCCCTGTTTCAGTGGGCAGGGAGCTGTTGTGGTCCAGGCCATTGAAAAAATGGGAACCCAGTTTGCAAAAATTCACACAGATGCCCGTCTGATGGCTGAATCCGCAATCACCTCCGCCCGGTTGTTCAATATGGATGCCGTGGTGATTCCGTATGATATGGCCGCTGTTGCAGAAGCAATGGGCCGGGGAATCTCTCTGTATGAAAATGCGGAAGGCATCATCTATCCGACGGTTCCGGACAAATGGAAGGACCTCGACGAAATTGACATCCCTGCCGACTACATGAACCAGGGCCGCCTTCCTATGATCGATGACGCTTTTAAAATCATAAAGGCTGAAGCCCCGGACCTGGCTGTCGGAGCCTGGGTACTCGGGCCGTTTACCCTTGCCGGCCAGATCATGGAACTGGATATATTGTTGAAGGGGTTGAAGAAGAAAAAGAATGAAATTGCCGCATTTCTGGATCAGATGACCCAGGTGACCATTGATATGTGCAAGCATTATCAGGAACTGGATGTGGACTTCATTTCTGTAAGGGATATGGGGTCTGGAACAGATCTTCTTTCGCCGCGCATGTGGAAAACCCTGGTTGGTCCGAACCTGAAAAAAGTGTTTGATTCCATCACCTGCGTTCCTTCCGTAAACCATATCTGCGGCTCCACTGACATGATCATTGAAATGATGCATGAATGCGGCGCTGACGCTCTTTCTGTGGATCAGAAGAACAACATTGTTCAAACCCGGGAGAAACTGGGAAAAGACGTTCTTTTGCTGGGAAATTTTGATCCCTATAAAACCCTGACACAGATTGAAGATGTCACAGAGGTGGAAGCGGTCATCAAGGATTGTATTGACAATGGTGTGGATGCTGTCTGGCCTGGATGCGATATCTGGCCTGACGTAAGAAAGGAAAACATGGAAACCTATGTCAGAACGGTCAAGGAACATGGCAAAAAAGCATCCCCGGCTGTAGGCAGAGTATAAGATTTGAGACGATGTTAATAATAAGGAGAAACGATCATGTCTAACCAGGAAGAAATTTTAAATGCATTGAAAACAGCAGTTGTGGAGTATGAAGAAGATGATTGTGCCGAAGCGGCCCAGCGTGCTCTGGATGAAGGTGTCGATCCCATGGTGGCTGTCATGGACGGACTGGCAGCCGGTATGGAAGAAGTCGGCGTTTTGTTTGATACCAATGAATATTTCGTGCCTGAAGTCCTGATGTGCGCAGATGCATTATATAAAGGACTGGACATTCTCAGACCCCATATCAAACTTGACTCGGACGCACCCAAGGCATCCGTTGTGATCGGTTCCATCCAGGGAGATGTGCATGACATCGGAAAAAACCTGGTAAAAATGATGTTTGATGTGGCCGGATGGGATGTCCATGACCTGGGCCGCGACGTACCGCTTGAAAATTTTGTGGAAAAACAGCTTGATACGAAATCAGATGTTCTGGCCATGTCTGCCATGATGACCACGACCATGATGGGAATGAAAAAGGTGATCGCCATGGTCAAGGAAAAAAATCCAGACTGTCTGATCATGCTGGGCGGTGCTCCTGTAACCCGTGACGTTGCCAATCTGTTTGGTGCGGATGGATATGCAGAATCTGCAGGAAACGCTGTTTCTGAAGGCATCAAGATGATCGGAAGGCTCAGGGAATACCAGAAAGGTGAAGTCAAGTAACCATAAGGAGCAATGAATCAATGGCACAAGAATATGTTACTGTTATTTTCCAGCCGTCGGGGAGACGCGGCAAAGTACCCAAAGGGTGTAACGTTATAGAGGCTTCCCGGCTCATTGGCGTTGATATTGAAGCGCTGTGCGGAGAAACCAAGGTTTGCGGAAAGTGTATTGTCCGGATTGAAGAAGGCCATTTTGAAAAATATAATATACAGTCCTCCATGGATCATGTCACCCCATGGCAGGAAGATGTTGAAGCCAAATTCATCAACTCTGAAAAAAAGGAAAAAGGATTCCGGCTCGGATGTGTGGCAAAAATTCAGGACGACATCCTGATTTTTGTACCGGAAGAGTCCAGAGCCGGAAAACAAGTGGTTTCAAAAGCGGCCAGGGATATCAATATTGAATTCAACCCCATGGTCCGGCTGTATACCATTGAATTGAAAAAACCGGATTTTGAAGACAAGGTTGGAGACTGGGAACGTCTGGCCAACGGGCTTTCAAGAGAATACGGGCTCACCGGCCTGACAATAGATATCGTCACCTTGAGAACCCTTCCCGGTGTGCTTCGTGCACAGAACTGGGTGGTTACAGTGTCGGTCTGGAATGACAAGGAAGTTATCCGTATACAGCCGGGCAGGGTCAAAAAAGCATATGGGATCGCCATTGATGTAGGCACCACTACATGTGCCGGCTATCTGTGCGACCTGACCACCATGCAGGTGATCAATACATCGTCCATGATGAACCCCCAGTGTAAATACGGAGAAGATGTCATGGCGAGAATCACCTTTCACATGACTACACCAGGCGGTTTGAAACGGATGAGCGATGATATCATCGAAGGCATTAATTCATTGATTGAAAAGGCAGTTGCACCTACCCATCCCAAGAAAAAAAAGACAAAGAAAGCAAAAGGTGATGACGGGCCGGATGAATATCGCGAGATCATCGAGGAGGGTGTCGAATACCTGAGAATCAGCAAGCACGACATTGTTGACCTGACCATTGGTTTCAATACAGCCATGCATCATATCCTTCTGGGTCTGGATCCGGAACCGGTTGGTCTGGCACCTTTTCCACCCGTCATTCATCACAGCCTGGATATCAAGGCAAGGGATCTTTGTATTGATATCAATCCCTCATCCTATGTGTTTGCCATGCCCAACGAGGCTGGTTTTGTGGGTGGAGATAATGTCGGGGTGCTTCTGGCGGAAGAGCCATATAAAAGTGATGAAATCCAGTTGATTATCGATATAGGGACAAACGGTGAACTGATTCTCGGCAATCGCCACAAACTATACTCATCCTCCTGTGCGACAGGACCGGCCATGGAGGGTGCCCAGCTCAGTTTCGGTATGCGGGCCGCCCCGGGCGCCATCGAAAGGATTGAAATCGATCCTGAGACCCAGGAAGTCGATTACCGAGTCATCGGACATGACAAATCTCGAAAATTTTCCAAGCCCGAAGAGATGAAAGTCAAAGGTATCTGCGGATCAGGTATCCTGGATGTTCTTGCCGAGCTATACCGGTCCAGCGTAATCACCAAGACCGGTGTATTCAACAAAAAGATGTTAAAGACCAATCCGCGCTTCCGAATTAATCCGGATAACAAACAGCCCGAATTTGTCCTGGCATGGAAGGAGGATTCATCCATTGACAAAGATATTGTCATCACACAAAAAGACATCCGGCAGATTCAGCTGGCCAAAGGGGCTCTGTATGCCGGCTGCAAACTGATGATGAAACGCATGGGAATCGACAAGGTGGACACTGTCAAAATTGCCGGTGCGTTCGGTACGCATGTGGATCGGGAAAAAGCGCTTGTCATGGGACTTTTCCCTGATTGTGAAATTGAAAAGATCCATGGTGTAGGGAATGCGGCAGGCGACGGTTGCCGTGCCGCACTGTTGAACCGGAAGAAACGGGATGAAGCCAACTGGTGTGCAAGAAATGTTCAATACCTGGAACTGACAGTAGAACCAACGTTTGAGCAGGATTTCATGGAAGCCATGCAGTTGCCGCATATGAAGGATCAATTTCCTCATCTTGAAGGGGTTGTGCCGGATCATGTGCTCCATCAGGGTCCGAAGGGCCCTGTAAAACCTGAACAGAAAAATTAACCCAAATGACGGGGGCTCGCCTTTCAAACACTACAAGCCTGTGTAGAGCCGTTTTTCCCGGAAGCCGTATTCCTGTTCAATCTTGAATGCCTTCCGGGAAAAACCATCACACTGGGGGAGTCCATGCCATTCATAAAATCCGGAGGGTTATGGAAAATCAAATAATCCAGGTGAATCCGGGAATATGCGGTTTCATATGCCGGATTGAAAGCCGGCAGACAGACAAACGTACTGTTGACATTTCAATCACCGGCTCGGAATGCACTATGATCAAAACATTTTCCGATTTGCTCCCGTCAATCAGTCTTAAGGATCTTTTTGTTCCTTTAACCCGCAATCCGATCATCATAACTGCGGACCGGGCAGGCTGTCATCCTGCCTGCCCGGTTCCTGTAGCAGTGATCAAGTCTGCTGAAACAGCCCTTGGACTTGCTCTTCCAAAAGATGTTTCCATCATTTTTTCAACCCCGGAAAAGAATGTCGACCATGGCTACGAATAAAGGAGAACCGCATGATAAATGAATCGGAAAAAGAGAGAATGGCACCGGTTATTCCCCGGACAGCTGCTGGATCCGCGCCTGTTCTTCTGGAAATCATCTGCGAACGTGTCCATTGTGTCATGTATGATTATGCCATCCAAACCGTTGACATGGTGGTTGAAGAATTCGGAAGCGAGGTGGAAGTTCAGACCATCGTCCGGCGTGGTGATCTGAAAAACAGCATGCGGTTTCTGGCGGCGTGCAAACGGGCAAAAAAGATGCTTCCGGTACCCACTATCCTGATCAATAATGAAGTGGTCTTTACGAATGTTCCCCGTCCGGAGGAACTCAAGCATGCTTTGGAAACCGCTTTGGCATCCGGCAGGAAGTCCATATGAAAAAAAAAATCGTGTATTTGCCACAGCCTGAACCTCAAACACACATCACTTTCCGTTCCAGAGCCGGTGTGACGGATGACATCCTTGCTCTTCTCCATGAAAAAGGCCGCCAATACGGCGTGGAATCGGTTTTGCCTTTCAGGACGGACAACATTGTTCTGGCACAGTGGGTGAATCTCAAATGCCGGTACGGGTGCTCGCAGTATAACGCCAACTGGTCCTGCCCCCCTGCCACACCGGATCTTGACCAAGTCAAGAGAATGATGAAAGAATATTCCACAGCCCTGCTTCTTGCAGGCAGCCAGAACCGGAATGATTTTTATAAGGACAGCAACCGGAACCGGACAGACCAGGTCAAATACTGGAAAGGGACTGTCAGTCTGGAACGTATGCTTTTTTTACTAGGATATGACAAAGCCATCAGTCTGGTCAGTGGAGCCTGTTCCCTCTGCCGGGAGTGTGCATATCCAAAAGCCTGCCGCTTTCCCATGGAAAAACGGCCTACTGTTGAATCATTTTATATCGACCTTGTCGGCACGCTGAAACACCTGGGCATTGAAACCTGTGTGGCCATGGCGCACCATGAAACCTTTAAATACTATTCCATTATATTACTGGATTAGGCCGGTGGCAGTGATTACAGAACCAGAGAAGACTTGTGAAAAGATTTCTTTCAACCTCTTTTGGTAGAAAATCGTCTTTTTTTTACACCAAAATGATCTGTTGGACGATTTACTTTCCTTTACGTTCCATCATAAAGTTACAATGCAGTAAAAACCTTACCACAAAATATTAACCCGAACCAATGAGGAGACAGCAGTATGGCAAAACAGATGTTGATCGATGCATACAGGGGAAAACGAACCGTTTCAGCCCCATGGGTTCCCTATGCAGGTGTTCATTGTGCATTTCTTATCAATGAAAAAGCTGATGCATTTCTCCAGGATCCGGAACTACTGGCAAAGGGCGTGGTGTACACCGCAGAAAAATACAAGGCTGACGGTATTCCCTTGTTGTTTGACCTGTCGGTTGAAGCCAATTCCGTAGGGTGTGATCTGAAATGGTGGGAGGACAATGTGCCGTCCATATCCAGTCACCCCTGTTCGGATAAGACACCGGAAGAGGCAAAACTCAAATTGCCCACACCGGATTCCGGACGGTGGCCCCAGATCTTCCAGGCCGCCGAGATCGCAAAACCGAAACTGGAAGCCCTGGACTGTGCCATGATGGGCCTTATCTGCGGTCCCCTGACCCTGGCCTCCCATCTGGCCGGAGTTCGTATTTTTACGGATGTTTACAAGCATCCTGACTTTGCCCACAAAGTACTCAAATTCGCCGGCCAGGTCTGTGATGCAGCTGCCAAATTTTACATTCAGATGGGCTGCGACATCATTGCAATCGTTGATCCTGTGGCATCCCAGATCAGGGATACCACGTTCCTTGAGTTTGTTACCCCCAACTGCCAGGCTGCGATTAACACCATTCATGAAGCCGGCATAACCTCTTCGTTTTTTATCTGCGGCGACTGCACCAAAGTCATCGATTCTGTCTGTAACATCGGTACCCATGGTTTTGCCATTGATGAACAACTCAACATGAACTTCATACGGGATAAGGCTGTCAAGGCCGGGAAGGGATTTGGTGGAAACCTGAAGCTGACCCTGTCCCTGAGTCTCGGGCTGATTTCACCCCGGGAGGATGCCATTGTGAGCCTGGCTGCCGGCGGGTCACACGGCTATACGTTTGCCCCTGGCTGAGATCTCCCCTACGATGTTCCGGTGGAACATATGATCCAAGCATACGAAACCAAGGCATGGTTTGAAGAAACTTTCCCGCGGTATCCGGAAACCAAATAACCAAGGAGAGCGGTAAAATGGCGGAAGAAAAAATTACAGTTGACGTTTTGACCCTTGACAGTGTCCAGTGTGCGGCATGTGGATACATGATGGAGTCAATGGCGGCTATGCCCCAGGAAGTTCAGCAGATTATTGAATACAGGGAATGGTCGGTCAAAAACAAAACCGGTATCGGAAAATTCATGGAATTAAAAGGCAAGGTTCTGCCGTCAAT
The DNA here is from genome assembly GCA_011389555.1 of Desulfotignum sp. Classification (GTDB taxonomy): domain Bacteria; phylum Desulfobacterota; class Desulfobacteria; order Desulfobacterales; family Desulfobacteraceae; genus Desulfotignum. Next base: position 34,878 of record JAABUD010000191.1, read on the forward strand.
CTGCATTGAGGGTGACATTGTTTTTCCAAGTATTATCCCCCAGTATGAAGAATTGATTGATGCATTGATAGAGAGGACCAAAAACCCTGACCTGGTGGCTAAATTAAAGGCGGCCCGGGACAAGGGTTTCGAGTTTGACAAAATAACGGAAAACCTTGACAAGGCAGGGGCAGGAAAAAACACCAGAGTTGACAGCTGATTTTCACCGATACTATCCGTAACCTCCGTTCCCGGAGACATTATCATTATCTGGGAACGGATTTCCTTTCACGTACAGGTATTCACGATGACAGACAGTAAAAAATTGATCATAGAAGTTATGTACAAGGCTGCCCACTGCCTTCCTTGTGTATATATGGATAAAGCAGTCCTGGATATCCTTCCGGATTACCGGGAAATCGTAGAATACCGTCGGGTGGACATTCTCAGGGGTGCCGGCAAACAGCGGTTCCTTGACCTGTCTGTGTCCCTGTTCGGCAAAGATGGCGTGTTCAAGCATAAACGAATTGCACCGATCCCCTCTCTTTTTATCAATGCTGAACTTTTTTTTGACCTGATTCCTCCGCGACATGAACTGGAAGATGCCATCCGGGAAATGGCGGGTGAAATGCCCGTTTTCAGCCATGACATGTGACAAGTCGACACAGGATACCATTGTTCTGGTGGAAGTGCTTCATGAAGGGGAGCACTGAATCCCCTGCCACTACATGGCCAGGCTGGTCGAATCGGTAGTAAAGGAATTTGAATCTTCTGTCCAGTACAGGAAGGTCGTCACCAGAACATATGACGGGGCACGACGTTACCAGGCCCTTGTCCGCCAGTCAAGCCGGCTCCTGCCCGTACCTTCCATTGTCGTAAACGGCAGTCTGGCTTTTGACAGTATCCCGGACAGGGATCGCTTGAGAAAATTTCTGAATCGCCTTGTTCATCATAAACCCCGAAAGGATGTGGATTCTTGAATAAAGTTATTATAGATGTCCTTTTGACCGACTTCAGACAGTGAACCGCCTGCGTCTACATGGCGGAGTCGGTAAAGGTATTACCGGAAGTTTATCAGGAAATGATAGAAGTTTTCGAGTGGGATATGCGAACCCTGGAAGGTGTAAGCAGATTCAGGGAAATAAGAGCCAAATCACTTCCCAGTATTGCCATGGATGGAGAAATTGTGTATGCCTCCATGATCCCGGGCCAGGAAATCCTTCAACAGGAAATACAAAACCGGTTTCACCGAAAAAACGGTATCCAACAGGTGGAACATTATGTACAAGGAGAATTGCCATGAAGATTCAAGTGCTTGGAACCGGCTGCAAAAGCTGTGACACACTCTACGCCAATGCGGTGACTGCCATAAGAAAAATCGGGATGGAACAGACCGCGCAGCTTGAAAAGATCAATGATATTGATTACTTCACCAGGATGGGTGTGTTCACAACCCCGGGGCTTGTAGTGGACGGGGAATTGATTTCAACCGGGCGTGTGGTTTCTGAAGAAGCACTGATCGAAATGCTGACCAGCAGAAAATAATACAAAAGGCCCATCAGAAAGGAGTGATCCTATATGAGCGGTAAAACACATGTTATCTTGATAACCGGTTTTCTCGGTAGCGGGAAAACCACTTTTTTAAACCGGATCATCAAAAAATTTCCGCCGAATCAGAAGCTGATGATACTGATGAACGAGTTTGGAGAAATCGGCCTTGATGGAACCCTTCTTGAATCCGATGATCTGGATATCCTTGAAATCAGTAAAGGGTCGATTTTCTGTGTCTGTGTGAAAACCGATTTTATCCGTGGCCTGAATGAAATCGCACAGAAAATTCAGCCGGATGTCCTTATTGTCGAATCTACAGGTGTTGCCAATCCTTCCGACCTGAAAAAAGACCTCACCCTTTCCATATTTCAAGGCCGGTTTGATCTCACGCATCAGATCTGCATGATTGATGCCGATAGCTTTGAAGACGCCTATCAAAGCTTTGTGTCCGTTGAAAAACAGATCGCTTCTTCCACTTTTTTTATCATTAACAAGGTTGACCTGGCAGGTCCGGACACCCTTGCCAGAATCAAAAAAATCATTCATGGGCATCATACCACTCCGGAAATCCTTGAAACAACCTTTGCAGAAGTCCCTTTGGAACGTTTTATACCAGCCGCATCCAACAGGTCGAACAGCGATCTGAATCCAGCAAAAGTGATTGATGACCAACAGCTCGATCAAGCCATTGAAAGCATGCTGGCAACTTCAGACCCCAATACCACCCCACCGGACCGGCTGCTTTCCGCCGTTTTCTCATGGGCCGGCAGCCATATCAATGATTTCAGAAACATTCTTCCGGACCTGCCCAAAGGGCTGATACGGGCCAAAGGATTTCTGCAGGAAAAAGAAACCGTCTACCTGTTTAATTTGGTGATGGGACAGCGGAACCTGGAGATATATACCTCCAAAAAAGATCTCCGGGCACTTTTGAATCGGCTTGTATTTATCGGTCCGCCCGAAGTGATTGAATCGCTTCACGTCCTCAGCAGAAAGTATCCGGATCTGATTCAGGACTCCGTATTCGATCCCATGGAAAAACAGCCCGTTCAGGCAGCGGACAGACAAGGCTGATCATGGCAGTGCTGGGGATTCTTTCGTGTCAAATCTTTGAACTTGAGCTGGCCTACCTCCTCGCGGCCCAAGAGACCCCACCCAGAATTACCGTTGTCAGGAATGCGGCCAGCCAGGGATTTATCAATGCAGTTATTGGCTATCCAATCGGCCACATCACCTTTATTGACAAACCCCGGGATTTTGTTTCCTCTTGTGACAGCGCCCTTGAATTCCTGGTATACATGATGGAGGTTGGTTTGCACAGCAGTAAAATAAAGCTTCAGAAGGCCCTGTCAAATGCTGGAAATGAAATATCCGGAAAGGTTGATGCCCTTTTTCTCGGATATGGACTGTGCGGAAATGCCCTTGACTGTCCGGAATCTCTTTTTGAACACGCGGATATTCCTGTTTTTCTGCCAAAAGACTGTGACCATCCGGTGGATGACTGTATCGGTATGCTAATCGGCGGCAGAGAAAAATATTATGCCGAACAGGTCAAAGAAGCAGGAACGTTTTTTATGACGTCCGGCTGGGTGAATCACTGGGGTTCGATATTTGAAACCGGGTGCGAACATATGAGCATGGATATGATCAAACGGCTTTTTGCACACTACAAAAGAACCCTCCTGGTGTCATCACCGGTTATGGATACGAACCTGATGATCGAAAAAATCATAAAATTCAACCGCCTGTTTCAGTGCGTTTCCGATGTTACTCAGGGTTCCATGGATATACTTCAGATGTCTTTTGCTGCCGCCAAAGCCCATGTATTGAATATTCCAGTAAAAAAGTTATATCCTTACGGAAACTGTGCAGATTTGGACCAGACCAGATGACTGCTGAAATGATGACGAGAGATGACGAGATGGCTGCCGGATCGGATATGCAAATGACCGAACATACATCGGAAGGACTGATTGACCGCTCCCGGAGGTTTACCGCTGAAACCGGCAGATCCCCTAGAATACTGCTGGTTGACATGGAAAACAGAGGAGATGTGAAAATTTGGGCCGCTGAATATGCCCGAATCGGATTTGATGTGGATATCGGACCGGTGGTGGAATCACCTGATATCATTGGGCGAATGGCTGTTGAAAACGATGTTCATATCATCGGAGTCATCACGAATATATCCAAAAATGAAAGTATGCTCAGGCAGGCGATCGAACGGGCGCTGGCCAAGGAACATTCAACAGATATCCGGCTGATATTGATTGAACCCGATACTGACAAATCGATAAAAGGCCTGTCCGTTTTAAACGCCTGTAAGACTCTAAGCCTCATCGGTGCCTGATCTCCTGCCAGACTGAACAATCAATCCCAAAAACTCCTCTTTCAGGGCTTTCAAATCAAAGATATATCATTGCACCCAGCATATACGGCATTATCACAATAACCCCAGATCCACTGAAACAAATCTCCAGAATGGACTTCTGAAGGATCTGAAAAAATTGGCGGATGGGAAGTACGGACAAAAAAAGCAGGTAGGAACCATGACTTGACGAACCTGTGTCCGTAACCAGGCGGGCAGAAAATCAGGCCATATTCCACCCTTCTTCAACACCGTGGCAGGACACAAAAGTACTGTTGGCCAATTCAATCAGCCGGGGAAATTCTTTTTTGCACCGTTCTCTGGCATAGACACACCGGTTGTGAAACACACACCCTGACGGCAGGTTCACCGGTGTGGGCACCTCGCCCTTGAGTTTGATGTGCTTGGCCTTTTTTTCCCCCACCTT
>JAABUD010000181.1 GCA_011389555.1 Desulfotignum sp.
CAATCACCCCTACCCGGATATCGGGCATCAGACTTTTCAGGGTTCTGCACAGGGTCTCTGTCTTGCCGGAGCCAGGAGATGACATCATGTTCAGCACAAAAACATTGTTTTCTCTAAAATAGCTGCGGTTTTTATCTGCCTCTGAAAGATTTTTTTCCAGCACCTGTTTTCGGATCTTGATTTCCATATATCATTTGGCCTTTCTTTATTTCAGGGTCAGTGAAATTGAGTTTCAACTTTGTACATACAGGACTAATGCCCTGAGCGAAGTCTCCGGTTTGATGCAATGAATTGCTCCACAGCGGCGGCAAGGAGTTCGGATCGTTTCATTCCGTATTTGCCCCTGTATTCATCCACATCTGAAAGAAGAGAGGCAGGAAATATTACATTAAACCGTTTTTTGGGTTCACTGTTTTTTTTATTTTTCGGCCTGGGAACAGGTTTGCCATATTTTTTTGCGGCTTCAATCCACAATTGCATGGCAATTTCTATTTCCCGCAGCGCTTCCTCCGGTGTTTCCCCAAATGCAGAACACCCTTTAAGCTCTTCTATTTCAGCTATATAATCCCCGTCTTCCCCTGGATCGGGAAAAATTTTTACCGTATATTCCATGTTACTCTCCATCAATAATCTTAATAGCTTGTTTTATTTGATACGCTTTTGCTGTTCCATCCTTCTTTTTTTGGGCATTTACAGGGGTGTCAATCATCGGATGAACAAAAATATGGTGACTGCCGCTTACACGATGGAGCACAAACCCATTTTCTTCGAGCCAGGACACAAAATCTTGAAATTTGATATTGTTTTGATTTTGCCTGATCTTCTGATTTTTCTTATGGGCTTTTGTCATCTGTGAATAATTGTATTTTCCAACAAGTTTGATTCCAATGATAATGTGTTTTTACACATTTGTCAATTATCACGCAACGCAATGGCACTATTCCAAAAGCTCCAGAGAAACAATTTCGATTTCCCGGCCGGACAGCATTTCAATCTTTCCTTGTTCACAATCCGGGCATTGGAATACCGGGGTGTCAGCTTCCCATTCTCTGCCGCAGCCGGTGCAGCGGATGCGCACCGGTATGGTTTCAATCTCCAGGCGGGCATTTTCCAGCGGGGTGTCTTTGGTGATAATCTCAAAACAAAAAGTCAGGCTGTGGGGCACCACAGAGGACAGTTTTCCGATTTTCAGGTGCAAAGATGCCACCTGCGGATTGTCAAGATCTTCTGGCAGCGCATCCAGTGCGATTTTCATAAGCTCCTGGGCAATTCCCATTTCGTGCATAACATTCAACTCCTTCGGGGTCAGATACCCTGTGCCCGGTTTTCATGAAACTGCCGCCGAAATGCGTCAAACCGGTCATCTCTGATCGCCTGGCGCATTTTTGCCATCAGCTCAAGGTAATAATACAGATTATGGATGGTGTTCAGCCGATAGGCCAGCAGTTCCCTGGATTTGTACAGATGGCGCAGATAGGCCCGGGAATAGTTCTGGCAGGTATAGCACCCGCAGGTATCATCCACCGGGTTTTTGTCAAATTTGAACCGGGCATTGGGGATATTGAGATCCCCCCGGGCGGTGAACAGTTTGCCGTTTCTGGCATTGCGGGAGGGCATGACGCAGTCGAACATGTCACACCCCATCCGGGTCAGCTCCACCAGGTTTTCCGGGGTGCCCACCCCCATGATATACCGGGGTTTGTTTCCGGGAAGCTGCGGCAGGGTGTGATCCGCCATCTCATACATCATATCCGTGGGTTCTCCCACAGACAGACCACCGATGGCAAATCCTGAAAAATCGATCTGTGTCAGCTGTTCTGCGGAACGGCTGCGCAGCTCTTTGAACATGCCCCCCTGGACAATGCCGAACAGGTTGTTTTGCGCCCCCTGCTTCTGCCAGAAATCATAGCCCCTCCGGGCCCAGGCCGTGGTTTTTTCCACCGCCGCTTCGGCCCGGGCCTGTGTGGCCGGATATCCCATGCACCAGTCCAAAGACATCATGATGTCCGATCCCAGGATGCTCTGGATCTCCACAGCTTTTTCCGGAGAAAAAAAATGGCTGGATCCGTCAATATGGGACTGAAACGCCACCCCGTCTTCGGTGAATTTTGCCAGTTTTGCCAAAGAAAAAAACTGAAACCCGCCGGAGTCCGTCAGCATGGGCCGGTCCCATCGGATAAATTCATGCAGCCCGCCCATATGGGAAATCACCTCACATCCGGGCCGCAGATACAGATGATAGGTGTTGCCCAGGATAATCTGTGCCCCGCAGTGATCCAGGTCATCTGCAGTCAACGCCTTCACCGATCCCACCGTGCCCACGGGCATGAAAATCGGGGTCTGGATACGGCCCCGGGGGGTGTCAATGGTTCCCAGCCTGGCCCGATTTTCTGTTGATTCTCTTATCAGGGTAAATTTCAAAAATACCTCTTTTGTTGTTTATTCGATGAGCATGGCATCGCCATAGCTGAAAAACCGATAGTCATGAGCCACAGCTGTTTCATAGGCATGAAGCATCTGTTCACGGTCATAAAACGCTGCCACCAGCATGAGCAGGGTGGATTTGGGCAGATGAAAATTGGTGATCATGGCATCCACGCACCTGTACCGGTATCCCGGATAGATGTACAGGTCGCACATGCCGGTACCAGGGGTTACCCGGCCCTGGTCATCTGACAGAAATTCCAGGGTCCGCACCGAGGTGGTGCCCACTGCCACCACCCTTCTTTTCTGATCTTTGGCTGTATTAATTTTTTGTGCCGCTGCCGGTGACACAAAAAAAT
>JAABUD010000182.1 GCA_011389555.1 Desulfotignum sp.
ATGTCCGGATTCTGATCCGCCAGCACACGGATCAACGCATATTCATCCGCGTCCATATCCTGGGCTTCGTCGATCACCAGAACGGCTTTGGCGATCCGGGCAGGCTCCACCTCGCCGTTCTTTATTCTGGCAATGGTTTTCCGGATAATCCCGCCCGATTTTTCAAGGGTGCCGATTCTGCCCAGCAGGTCAAAACAATAGGAATGAAAGGTCTTGATCTCGATAAACCCGGCGGCATTGCCGATGAGCGAGATCAGCCTTGTTTTGAATTCCGTGGCCGCAGCCCTTGAAAACGTCACCATGAGCAGCTGCTCATGTTTGACGTCCTCCATTAACAGAAGGGATGCCAGCTTGTGCACCAGGACCCGTGTCTTGCCGCTTCCCGGCCCTGCCGCCACCACCATGTGCTGCGATTTGTTATCGTTGATGATCTGTAACTGGGCCGGAGACAGGGTTCCGAAAAGCTGCCTGAATTTGGCGGGCGTGATATTTCTTTTGATCTCATCTCCCCGGCTGCCCTTGAAATACCGGCGGAGAAACGACGCAAAATTCAACTGGAAATAATCTTCCACAAACTGCAGGGCCGCCTTGTAATCCCGGATCATTTTTCTGGCATACTCGCCCACGATGTGGATCTGGGCCACCTTGTTCTCGTAAAACTCTCCCAGCTGCTTATAGTCCTCGATTCTGTAACGTCTTCTGTTGTCCATTTCCAGCCGTTCAAGGGTCAGCCGGTTATAGACCACCAGAAATCCGCCTTCGATCCGTATCGCACCGATCCTGGACAGATAAAACAGGGCATCTTCCACTTCCTCCGCCGAGGTTTCCTGCCGGAACAGGGATCCATGGGTTTCATACGCCGCCTTTAACTCCAGCACGGAAAATTCAACCAGCGCCAGGTCCTCTCCAATGGCGGGGTCCTCTTCAGCCGTCTCTTGTTTTCTGCTTCTGTCATACAGCCGTTCCACAATGAACCGGGCCAGTTCATGCCGGTTTTCCAGTTTTTGCAGGAATACCTCTTTAGGCCCGGTCAGGGCAGCGGTAAAGGCGTGTTTTGCATAATCCGCATGGGATCTGTGTATCCAGTGCTTGATGGCCCAGAAATTAATGATGGTTTTAATTTTGGCGGGATCGGCATCAGTACATCCGTCTTCCTCTGCCTGTTCATTGAGTTCCTTGATATGAAAAACGATTTCCTGCTGTGCCATGTGTGTCAGTAAAAAGGCTTCAAGTCCTGCAAAAACATTTAGAATGCTTAGGGACCGGTTGATTTTTTCTCCTTTTTTGATAAATGCCGTCAGGTCTTTGGCATCTGCCAGTATTTTTTCTTCTCTGAGCAGAGTGATGATACGGATGACCTCTTCTTTGACGATGCCCAGATGGTCACTGATGTAATCCACTCTGGATTCCGCCACCTCATCGTTGGACTGTTGTCTGGTTTTGCTTGAAAACAGCTTCTTGATGATCCGCACCGCGTGCTGCTTCTGTTTTTCCTCAAACCGGTCCGAGGCTGTGATCCGGTCAATGGCCTGCTGGGCGTTTTTGGTCAGGATACTGTTGGCATATATCCGGGGCATGTTCTGGCCCCGCTTCAGGTATCCCGCATTTTCCAGGGCTGCGATGGCGGTCTTGACCCGTGTTTCGATTTCAGCGATGTTATCGTCCCACCCGGCTTTTCTGGCAATTTCCAGGGCGGAATTGGACACTTTGGACCGGAACCGGGTCAAATCCTTGACCGCTTTCCAGACCTGCTGGATCTCTTTGACATTGAGCCGGGTCTGATTCAAAAGAATAAAATGTTTGCCAAGGTCCTCTTCATTGAACAGGACAAAACAGTCTGCCGTGACCGTTTCATCCCTGCCGGCCCGGCCGGCTTCCTGGACATAGTTTTCCAGGGAATCCGAGATGTCGTAATGAATCACCATGCCGACATCTTTTTTATCCACGCCCATACCGAATGCGGAGGTGGCCACCATGATCCCCACATCCCCTTTGATGAAGGCATCCTGGTTTTCCATTTTCTCATGAGTGTCCATTTTGCCGTGATAGGGTTTTGCAGGGTATCCGTCCGCCGTCAGCCGCCGTGCCAGGTCATAGGCCCGGTAGGTTCTTGACACATACACAATGGTGGGGCATTCCCTTTGATCGAGCAGGTCCCTGAGGGTCTGGTATTTCTCCTCTGGATTGTCCCTGAAAAACACCTTGTACTGCAAATTGGTTCTGGACGCACGGGATCGGAACACTTCCAGATCCAGGTGCAGGCCATCTTTGAAATAGGTCTGGATATCCTGGATCACCTTTGGCTTGGCTGTTGCCGTAAAACAGGACACAGGGAGCGGGTCCTCGAGCTGCTTTTTTTCCTGGACCGCTTTGATGAACTCACCGATATACAGATAATCCACCCGGAAGTCCTGGCCCCAGGCAGAAAAACAGTGGGCTTCGTCAATCACGAAACGGACGATATTTCTTTTCAGGATCAGATGTTCAATGGTTTTCGACCGCAGCGATTCCGGAGACAGATAAAGAATGGATGCCGTGCCGTTTTCCACCCGCTCAAACGCGTTGGCCCGTTCAATGGGATCCAGCAGACCGTTGATGGTGACGGCATCGGTAATCCCCACCTTTTCCAGGTTGTCCACCTGGTCTTTCATCAACGACTGCAAGGGAGAAATGACAATGGTCAGTCCCCGGGCGTTTTCTCCGCTCAGGAGGGCCGGCACCTGGAATGCCAGGGATTTACCGCCCCCGGTGGGAAAAACCGCAAGCAGGGATTTCCC
>JAABUD010000183.1 GCA_011389555.1 Desulfotignum sp.
GGAAAAATTTACTATGATCTTTTGCAGCAGCGGTCTGAATCGGAGAAGGACAGGATCGCTGTCATCCGGATTGAACAGTTTTATCCGTTTCCGGAGCAATTGTTGAAAAAAACAATTTCCAGGTACAAAAATACCCGGCAGTGGTACTGGGTGCAGGAAGAACCCGCCAACATGGGGGGAGCTGATTTCATCCGGCCGCGGCTGGAAAAACTGGTGGGCGATTCTGTCCTTTGCGTGGCCAGACCTGCACAGGCATCTCCTGCCACGGGTTTTTCACGTATTCACAAACAGGAACAGGCAGCGATCATCAAACAGGCATTAACGCTTTGATCAGGCCTGTGTAAAGCCAGACCGCTTTGTTTACAGCATTTTAAAGGAGTTATCATGTCACGTGAGGTAAAAGTTCCAAGCGTTGGTGAATCTGTAACAGAGGCCCTTTTGGTCCAATGGTTGAAAAATGACGGTGACACCGTTAAAACGGATGATCCCCTGTTTGTCATTGAAACCGATAAAATCACCCTGGAGGTGACGGCAGACACCGATGGTGAACTCAAAATCAAGGTAAAAGAAGGAGAGACCGTGTCCATCGGTACGGTTGTGGCTGTGATTGAAACCAGCAAAGAACATCAAAAAGAAACATCGAAAAAGGAACAGGAACCCGAAAAAGATACCCCAACAGTGCCCCAGCCATCTGAAAAAATGGAGATGCCCGACCAGATACAAAAAACCGAACCGGATAAGAAAATAATTCCGGAAAACAGAGAAACCGGTAAACCAGCGGAAAAACCGCAGGATGCAGCACCGCCAAAAGACAATGTAGCCCCCTCTGCCCGGCGCCTGGCACAGGAAAACCAGGTCAACCTGTCCGATATCACGGCCAGCGGACCGGGCGGCAGAATCACAAGGGGTGATATCCTGCTCTTTTTAGAGTCTTCCGGGGACAGGGCAGATGAACCGGATACGCCTGCACCGGAAAAGGCTGAGCCGGACAAAATTGAACCGCATAAGGCTGCACCGGATAAAACCGCACCGGAGAAAATCGATCTGGAGGACGCCGAACCGGATGAACCCGTTACCCGGGAATCCATGACCCCCATCCGCCGCAAAATTGCTGCGCACCTGCTCACAGCCCGGCAGAACACAGCCATGCTGACCACGTTCAATGAAATCGACATGAGCCGGGTCATGGCCATGCGCCAGGCATACAAGGTGCCGTTCAAGGAAAAACACCAGGTGTCCCTGGGATACATGTCCTTTTTTATCAAAGCCTGTATTGCCGCATTACAACAATGTCCACAGGTCAATGCCTTTGTTGACGGCAAAGATATTGTCTATCACCATTACTATCATGTAGGGGTGGCCATTGGATCGGGAAAAGGCCTGGTCGTGCCGGTGATCCGCCATGCAGACCGGTTGGATTATGCCGGGATTGAAAAGGCCATTGCCGATTTTGTAAAAAAAATAGAGAACAACCGGCTTGCACTGGCAGATCTTCAAGGCGGCACCTTTACCATCAGCAACGGCGGCATTTACGGTTCTCTTTTAAGCACCCCGATTCTCAATTCACCCCAGAGCGGCATCCTGGGCATGCACAAAATTGAAAAACGGCCCGTGGTGGTTGATGATGAGGTGGTCATCCGGCCCATGATGTACGTGGCCTTGAGCTATGACCACCGCATCGTGGACGGCAGGGAAGCGGTTACCTTTCTCAAACAGATAAAGGCCTGTATTGAAAACCCGGAACGGATGCTTTTGGAGGTGTAGCCATGAATAAAAAAAACTATGATGTGGTGGTCATCGGATCGGGGCCGGGCGGTTATTCCGCAGCTCTGCGTGCAGCACAACTGGGTTTTGACACCGCTGTCGTTGAAAAAGATGAGACACTGGGCGGGGTCTGCCTGAATGTGGGGTGCATCCCGAGCAAAGCGCTGCTGGATTCAAGCGAACGGTATCACCATGCCCGGCACAAAATGGCGGAACACGGTATTGAGATCAACGATGTCCGGCTGGATCTGGGAGCCATGATGTCGCGTAAGAACAAGGTGGTGGCGGAACTGACCAAAAACCTTTGGCAGCTTCTGGAAAGCAGCGGGATTGACATCATCAACGGCACGGCCCGTTTAGAAGCACCGGACCGGGTCCATGTCACCCGGAATGAACAAACCGGCGCAAAAGACAGGGAACTGGGCCTGGCAGCCCGTTATATTCTGCTGGCCACCGGCAGCCTGCCCAACAGCCTGCCCGGCCTTGATTTTGACGGCAAAAACATCATCACTTCAACCCAGGCCCTGGAATTTGATGCAGTGCCGGACCGGCTGGGCATCGTGGGTGCCGGGTATGTGGGGCTTGAGCTGGGATCTGTGTGGCAGCGGCTTGGGTCTCAGGTTACGGTGATTGAGATGCTTCCCCAGGCAGCCGGCAGCGCAGACGGTCAGGTGGCACGGACCCTGACGCGGCTGCTCAAAAACCAGGGCATGGATATCCGCTTGAAGACAACGGTCACACAGGCTGTAGTAAAAGACAGCCAGATCGCAGTATCGGTCAAAGCCAAAGACAAGGCTGAAACCCTTTTCTTTGACCGTCTGCTGGTGTCGGTGGGCAGGCGCCCAAGACTTGACGGCCTGGGGCTGGATGCCCTCGGGGTGGAAAAAGACCCGGACAGCGGCAGGATTATCGTGGATGCAGCGTACCGTACCAGTGTTTCGTCAATCTATGCCATCGGTGATATTATCCCGGGTCCCATGCTGGCCCACAAAGCCTC
>JAABUD010000184.1 GCA_011389555.1 Desulfotignum sp.
CATCGCCTGCGCTGTTCTGGCCAGGGATATAAAGGAAATTGCCCGGGAGCTGGACCTGGAGCTTGATTTTACATTCCTGGAAGCCGGGCTCCATGAAAATCCCCATAAGCTGAATACAAAGGTCCAGGAAGCCATTGACAGGATCGCCGGCAACAGGGACGGAGACCGGATCATCATCGGGTACGGGGTCTGCGGCAAAGGCACTGTGGGACTGACAGCCCGGGACATCCCCCTGGTCATCCCCCGGGTGCATGACTGCATCGCCCTGTTTCTGGGCGGGGACCAGGCCTACCAGGACCAGTTCAAACGCTTTCCCGGCACCTATTACCTGTCTGCCGGCTGGTGTGAGGAAAAAGCGGAACCAATTTCCCAGCGGCGCAAAAAAGCCTGGTTCGGCAACCGCCAGCTGGTGTATGAGGACCTGAAAAAATCCCACGGGCAAAAAACCGCAGACCATACCTTTGCTTTTCTTAACTCCTGGCAGAAAAATTACCAGCGGGCCGCATTCATTGAAACCCGATCCGGTCAGGCCCCCAAATACGAAAGTATGGCAAAGGACATGGCCAAGGCGTATGGCTGGCAGTTTGAACGTATCACAGGGGACCAGGGCCTGCTCCGGCAGATGATGACCACCACTGCATCAACCTCCCGGGTGCTTGTGGTCCCCCCCGGCCATGCCATTGCCTTTGATGCCGTCACTGCAGGCCTTACTGCCAGCCCGGTATGGGACACCGCAGCAAAAGATCAGACCGGGGAGTGTGTGTGTATTATTCCTTCTGATGAACCACCTGCCCATGAACCTGATGATATCCGGACCGGACTGGGCATTGACGCCGGCGGCACCTATACAGATGCGGTGATATATGATCTGAAGAGCCGGACCACGCTGTCCAAAGCCAAAGCATTGACCACAAAATGGGATTTCACCATCGGCATTGAAAACGCCCTGGCAAAGCTGGACCAGGACCGGCTGGCTTCAGTGGAACTGGTGGCCCTTTCCACCACCCTGGCCACCAATGCCATCGTGGAAAATGAAGGCCAGACCGTGGGTATGCTCCTGATGACACCTCCGGAACTGGCCCGGACCATTGACTATTCCCCCAAAACAGTGATCCAGGGGGAACTGGATATCTCAGGCAGGCAAAAAACCGGCATAGATCCGGACCAGATCAGAAAATCCGCTGACCAGATGATCACCAGTCACGGCGTGACCGCCTTTGCCGTGTCCGGATATGCCGGCACCATCAACCCGGCCCATGAACTGGCGGTGAAAAAAGTTCTCCAGGATCACACCCGGATGTTTGTGAGCTGCGGCCATGAACTGTCCGACACCCTGAATTTTCAGACCCGGGCTGTCACCGCCATGCTCAATGCCAGGATCATTCCCCGCCTGAAAAACCTGCTGGCAGACCTGGAACAGGTGCTTGACCAGTTCACCATCCAGGCCCCCATTGTGGTGGTCAAAGGGGACGGCACCCTCATGGATGCTGCCATGGCAAAAAAACGGCCGGTGGAAACCATTTTGTCCGGTCCGGCTGCTTCCGTGGCAGGGGCCAGGCACCTCACCGGCAAAACCGATGCCCTGGTGGTGGATATGGGCGGCACCACCACTGATACGGCCGCTCTCAAGAACAACCTGGTGCGCCTCAATGAAAGCGGCTCCATTGTGGGGGGCCGCAGAACCCATGTCCAGGCCCTGGAGATCCGCACCGCCGGCCTGGGGGGGGACAGCCTGATAGCCTTTGAAAAGGGGGAATTTTCCATCGGGCCTGGCCGGGTGGCGCCCATTGCCTGGCTGGGAAAAAACCGGCCCGGGATACAGGAGGCCCTGGAATATCTCAAACACAATCTGAACCGGTTCAGCTCCTCCACAAAAAGAATGCAGATTTTAACATTTACCGGTTCCACCAGACTTTCAGACCCCAAACCCATGGAAGAACAGGTGATGTCCCTTCTGGCCCGACGGCCCCACTCCATTGAAGAACTGGTTTCTAAAACCGGGGTCCTCACCGAATCCGGTCTTTTTTTGTCCGGGCTGGAGGAGAAATTCGCCATACAGCGCTGCGGCCTGACCTTCACCGACCTGCTCCATATCCAGAGGGATTTCAACAGATGGGACCGCCAGGCAGCCAAAAACTTCTGCGAATGCATCGCCTTTCTTGCAGGGCAAAACATGGCAGAGATGGTCCCCATGCTCCTTGAAACCGGCACCAGACGGCTGGCCCTGGAACTGCTCAAACGGCAGCTGGATGATGAGATCGACCCGAAAAATCTGGCATCCTGCCCGGTATGCCGGGCCCTGGTGGACAATCTCATGGCCGGCGGCAATGATGCTTTCCAGGTGCGCATTGATCTGAAACGGCCGGTGATCGGCATCGGCGCCCCCATTGGCTTTTTTCTGCCCGGCGCGGCCAGGGCCCTGGGTGCGGAAGCGATTTTACCCGAAGATGCTGATGTGGCGAATGCCATCGGCGCCATCACCTCGGATGTGGTGGTCCATCGCCAGATACGAATCACGCCGGCACAGCAGGGCGGTTTCACCGTGGAAGGGGTTGCCGGCACCCGGCAGTTTCAGGATTTTACCGAAGCAGACACCTTTGCCAGGGATATCTTGGTCAAAAAAGTCAGAGACCTTGGTCTTTCCGCAGGGACCTCCTGCCGGACCGTGACCCTGTCCGTTAAAGACAAGATTCCGAAAACCGCTTCCGGTGATCCCATTTTCATGGAGCGCATCATCCAGGCCACCCTCACCGGACG